>JBARWW010000218.1:0-1636 GCA_049647005.1 Acidaminobacteraceae bacterium
ACATAGATCAGTAACATTTGCAAATAAATTGACTGAATATCTTGATGCCAATAATCATAGAGTAAGTGTGACGCATAGAGAAATCAAGTAGGAGTTTATGATGAATATAGAAAAGAAAATAGTTGCAATAGGTGGAGGAACAGGTCTTTCGATACTTCTTCGTGGACTTAAGAGAGTAGCGAGCAATATAACTGCTATAGTTACAGTTGCTGATGATGGTGGAGGCTCTGGTATACTTCGTGAAGACTTAGGTATGCTTCCACCAGGTGATATAAGAAGTAATATAGTTGCACTTGCAAATACAGAGCCTATAATGAATGAACTTCTTCAATATAGATTTACCGATGGAATACTGAAGGGTCAAAACTTTGGAAATCTTATGATTGCGGCACTTGTTGGTATATCAGGAAATTTTGAAGAGGCTATAAAAAAAATCAACGATATATTTGCTGTGACTGGTAAAGTGTTACCTGTTACCTTAGATGAGATTCATCTTATAGCAGAACTTGAAAATGGTGATTTAGTAATTGGCGAATCAAAGATACCAAGAGAAGCAAAAAAAAGGAATTCACCTATTAGCAAAGTTTATCTTGATAAGACCAGTGCTTCGGGACTTACAGACGCAATTACTGAGATTGAAAATGCAGATATAATTATACTTGGTCCTGGTAGTTTATATACTAGTATAATCCCCAACATACTTATAGAGGATATAGATAATGCTATAAATAAATCAAAGGCTAAGAAAATATTTGTAATAAATATGATGACACAGCCAGGAGAAACTGATAATTTTTCAGTAAGAGATCATGTAGATGTATTTTTCAAACATTCAAGATATAGATACATTGATTTAGTGTTTTCAAACAATGGATTTATCCATGAAGATATTATAAGTAGATATAGGGAAGAAGATTCCTACCCCATACTTGCTACTAATGAAGATCGAGAGTATCTTGAGTCTATTGATATACTTCTTTTAGAAGCTGATGTTGTAGAAGTTAAAAAAGGATATCTAAGGCATGATTCTGAAAAGATGGCTGATATTATTGCACAGTATTTAGAGTTAAATTAATTTTTAATAAATCAAATAATAAAGTTGTGAAAATTAGAGTTAAATATAATTTTTACAACTTTTTTTGATGTCTTATTCATATTGAATTTTAAGAAAAAGATGATAAAAATACAGTTTTCTACTCAAATTTTACTAATTAGATTTGTCGAAATATGGTATACTAATATGAAAAGTATGAATTTACCTAGTATATAAAGGACGGGGAAGAGTATGAAAAGAGTTACTAGCGCAGGTGGTGTTGTAGTTCTTGGAAATTCTGTTCTTATGCTTAGAAAAACAAATGGTGACTGGGTGCTACCAAAAGGCCGAATTGAAGACAATGAATCTTCACAAGAAGCTGCCACTAGAGAGGTTAAAGAGGAAACAGGCATAAAAGCAGTTATTGAAGATTATATAGGAACTACAAATTTTAAGTTTAAAAATATATGGACGGGTAATGAAATTGTATCTAAAGATGTAAAGTGGTATTTAATGAAAAAGAAAGCTGGTCACTTGGTTCCACAGAAGGAAGAAGGATTTGTGCAAGCAAAGTTTATTCATGTTGATAGGATTGATGACCAC
>JBARWW010000219.1:0-3603 GCA_049647005.1 Acidaminobacteraceae bacterium
AAGTGTTCTAGTTCAAATATTCGTCAAGATGAAGATGTACTTGATACATGGTTTAGTTCTGCACTATGGCCTTTTTCAACTTTAGGATGGCCAGATAACACTAAAGAACTTGAGTATTTCTATCCAACTAATGTATTAGTAACTGGATACGATATCATCTTTTTCTGGGTTGTAAGAATGGTATTCTCAGGAATTACACAAATGGGCGAAGTTCCATTTGATAAAATATTTATACACGGTTTAGTTCGTGCTAAAGACGGAAGAAAAATGAGTAAATCACTTGGTAATGGAGTTGATCCACTTGATGTTATCGACCAGTACGGAGCTGACGCTTTAAGATTCATGTTAGCAACTGGAAATAGCCCAGGAAACGACCTTAAATTCCAACTTGAGAGAGTTGAGTCTTCTAGAAACTTTGCAAACAAGTTGTGGAATGCATCTAGATTTGTACTTATGGGTCTTGAAACTGAAGAATTAGAGTTTGATGGAAGTGAAAATCTTACATTAGCTGATAAATGGATTATGTCTAGACTTAACACTGTAATCGATGAAGCAACTGTGAACCTTGATAAATTTGAACTTGGTGTTGCTGCCAATAAACTATATGATTTTGTTTGGAATGAATACTGTGACTGGTATATTGAGTTAAGTAAACAGAGACTTTATGGAGAAGATGTAATAAATAAGTTGACTGTTCAGAAAGTACTTGTTAAAGTGTTGAAGGATATTCTTAAATTACTTCATCCATTTATGCCATATATCACTGAAGAGATTTGGGACAGTATACCAAACTCAGGTGGTGCAATCATAGTATCAGACTGGCCAGTATTTGAAGCAGCAAGTGGTGACGCGGCTAGCGAAGCAGAAATGGAACTAGTTATGAACGCTATTAGAAGCATCCGTAACGTAAGAACTGAGATGGATGTTATTCCTTCTAAAAAAGCTAAAGTTCTTATAGTTACAGATGACAAAACTAGTGGTATACTAAAGTCTAATGAAGAGTATTTAATTGCATTAGCATCAGCATCAGAAGTTCTTGTTGAAAGTAAAGGAAATATCCCAGAAGACGCAGTTTCTGTTGTTGTTGAAGGTGGAGAATTATTCTTACCACTTGAAGAACTTATTGACTTTTCTAAAGAATTAGATAGACTTGAAAAGGAAAAAGCAAAACTTGAGTCAGAGGTTAATAGAGTTGTTAAGAAACTTGCAAACGAAGGCTTTGTTGCAAAAGCACCAGAGAAACTATTAGACGAAGAAAAAGCTAAGAAAGAGAAATACGAAGGTATGTTAAAGACTGTTGCTGAGCGAATTGATAGCATGTCTAAAAAACTTAACAAGTAAAATTCTCTAGAATAGGTGGAGTGAATATGAATTTTAATGAAGCGATAGAGTATATACATGGAACTTATAAATTTGGTAGTAAGCTAGGTCTTGATAATGTATCTAGATTACTTGAACTTATGGGAAATCCTCAGGAAGATCTAAAGGTTATCCATGTTGCAGGAACAAATGGGAAGGGTTCAACTTCTTCATTTATATCTAGTATATTAATGGAAGAGGGGTATAGAGTTGGACTTTATACTTCACCATATCTTGAAGTTTTTAATGAAAGAGTTAGAATTAGTGGCGAAAATATTCCAAACGTAAAAATTGGTGAGATTGTAACTGTAATTAAAGAGAAGGTTGAAATCATGCTTTCAGAAGGGTGCAATCACCCAACTGAGTTTGAAGTTGTTACTGCACTTGCATTTGAGTATTACAAGAGAGAAAAGGTTGATTATGTAGTTCTTGAAGTTGGAATGGGTGGAAGACTTGATTCTACAAATGTAGTTAAAGATCCTCTAGTATCTGTTATAACACCAATAGCACTAGATCATACTGAATATCTCGGTGATACCCTAGCTGCTGTAGCGAGTGAGAAAGCAGGCATTATTAAGGCTAATTCGGTTGCAGTAGTTCATCCGCAAGATGAGGAAGTACTTGATGTTGTTGCTAAAAAGTGTGAAGAAGTGAATACAAAGTTAGTACTTGCTCCGACTGGAAGTATCGAGATACTTGAGGCAGATGAATTTGGAACACTATTTAAAGTATTTGATCATGAATACAAAATTTCTTTACTTGGTGAACACCAAACACGAAATGCGACAGTTGCTTTAACTGCTATAAATGCACTTAGAGAAAACCATGAAATAGAGGTATCGGAAGAATCAATTCTAAACGGCTTACTTAAGGCTGTATGGCCTGGTAGACTTGAAGTTATGAGCAGAAAGCCGACAGTTCTTATTGATGGAGCACATAACTTTCATGGAGCAAAGGGATTATCTACTTCAATAAAAAAACTGTTTGTAGGACGTAAAGTTATTGCAGTGGTTGGTATTCTTGGCGATAAGGATGTTTCTGGAATACTTGCAGAGATGATGCCGCTTTGCCATGAAGTAATTGCTACAGAACCAAGTAACCCAAGAAAAATGCTAGCAAGTGATTTAGCTGATAAGATGAGCAATTACTCAAAAAATGCTATTGTTGAGCCAAGTATCAAAGAAGCTGTTGATATTGCGCTTAAAAGAGCAGAATCTGATGATGTTGTTATATTCTTTGGATCACTTTATATGATTGGTGATGTACGTGGTATACTTCGTACAATTAACATGATGTAAATTTCAAAAAACAATTTGTTGATGAAATCTTTTTTTATCACAATTAGATTCCCTTTAAATACGGATCATTGTTGTATTAATTAGACTGCTATAGAGAATAATTCTCCATAGCAGTTTTTATATGTAACTTAGACACTTTAAAAACTAATTATATATTTTTCATTAAAAATATGTTAAAATTATGAGGTTTGATAGTGGGAGGGTTTTTAGTTTATGTTTGATAATAATAAACCGTATGTGTTAGTTTTTGGAGCTTCTGTAGTGGATATATTTGGGTTTAGCTCATGCTGTTATAGACCATACAACTCAACTCCTGGCGTTGTAAAAATGGCGTTTGGTGGAGTATGCAGAAATATAGCTGAAAATCTAGCACGTTTAGATGTAAATACCAAATTTATTTCTATACTAGGTGATGATGAAAAAGGCAGAAGTATGCTTGAACATTCTAGATTTATTGGTTATGATATGGAAGATTCTCTAATCTTAGAAGATAGTGGAACACCAACTTATCTAGCAATTTTAAATGAATATGGTGAAATGGTTTCATCAATAGCGGATATGAAAAGTATTGATCAGATGAATACAGATTTCATTGATTCAAAAGCAGAGTTAATTGAAAATGCAGAGTATACATTTTTGGATTCGGATAGTCCAGAGATTATGGAATACCTGCTGCTTAAATTTAAGGGTAAGACAAAGTTTATATTAGATCCTGTTTCAGCGGAAAAGGCTATTAATATTAAACATTTAATAAAGCATTTCCATAGTATAAAACCAAATAGGCACGAGGCTGAAGTTATGACTGGTTTTGAAATTAGAACAGATGATGATTTGATTTTAGCTAGTGATCATTTTATCGGGATGGGTGTAAAAAATGTTTTTATCAGTTTAGATGAAGATGGTATATTTTATTCTAACGGAAGTGAAATCGGAAAAATAAAGTCAG
>JBARWW010000220.1:0-2292 GCA_049647005.1 Acidaminobacteraceae bacterium
GTGCAGGAGATTCCTTTGTAGCGGGTCTTGGTTATGGTTATATGAATGAACTTAATTTGTTTGAAGCGGTAAAATTTGCAGTAACTATGGCCAATCTTACTATATCGCATGAGGAAACAATTCATCCTGATATGACCTATGAAGTTATAAAAGGAATAAAAAATACTACAGAGTGGGTCTATAAAGATCTTTCGAGAAAATAAATGTTATGCGCCTTTGGCGCATTTTTTTTGCTTATAATTGAATATAAATGTAGTAAAGCATATAAAAATACATACAATTTAGAAAAAATATAAAGATATATAGTTTTATAAATAAAATTGACAAAATACTAATAGGACGATATTATTTTAATAACGTTTGAATTAGTTGAACGGATACGATTTAGAGCTATAAAGATAAGGAAATTGGCTGTTAGCAATGCCTTTATCGTTTCAAAAATACATATGGGGTGAATTAATGAAAAATGTATACGAGGTTAAAACAAAAGAGCAACTAAAAGTTATATCGGACCCCTTTAGAATGAGTATAATTAAAACTTTTTTAAAGAGCAATAAATCAATGACTCTTAAAGATGTTGCGGATATACTCGGAGTTGCAGCGTCTAAAGTTCATTATCATGCCAAAAAGATAATTGCATACGATATGTTGATTTTAGATTATACAAAAGAGATTAATGGAATTATTGCAAAGTATTACAAAAGTAGTTATGACTCATACCAAATTAATTATGGCGAGCTAGATGAAAATATGGATGATAAGTTTATATCAGTGGCAGAAGAGATGGTTATTAAGCTAACTGGCGACTTTTCAAATACATTTGTAGAGAGAATAAGAGAGAAACATAAGATGCTAGGCGAAAAAAAATCTAATGATATTATAGCTGACGTTGAAATAAAAGGAGCGATTACTCAAGATTCTTTATTTTTAACGGAAGAAGAATATAAAAATGTTGTTTTGGAGATTGGTAAAATTTTTGATAAATATGGTAAAAAAACTGATGAAAAAAACAAATTAGAGTTTTCATTTTTACTTGGCAGTATTTCAGTGGAGTAATAGTTGAGGCTTATTTAGCGTTAGGGGTGAACAAATGCCATCGGAAAAATTGTTGAAAGGTAATAATAAATATATAGAAGCATGGGAAAATTTTATAGTGAAAGATAAGATCGATAGTGGTGTTCTTCGTAAAAAGATAGTTGAATCATGGATAAGGAGCAAATCTTATAGTGTTGACCCTTATGATAACAGTGTTGAAGTTGAACTTGGAGCGCAGGAACTAAAGAAAAGAAGTCTGGCATTTAAACCCATACTCGATATAGCACTTCCATTTATGGAGACTATATATAAAGCTGTTGGTGAGAGTGGCATGATAGTTAGATTTACTGATGGTGATGGCTATGTTCTTGAGTGCTTTGGCGATGAATTTGTAATAAACCAAAATAATGATCTTCATCTATATAAAGGTACAAATGTATCGGAAGAGTATATTGGAACTAACGCAATTGGAATAGCTCTTAGAAAAGGTATAGCTCTTCAAGTACTTGGCGCAGAACATTATCGAAAGGGTTATCATAAGTGGACTTCATCTGCTGCACCTATAAAAAATGATGATGGTGAAATCATAGGAGTTCTTAGTATGTCGGGAAGCTACAAAAGAGTTCATCCACATACACTTGGAATGATACTTGCGTCAGCGCTTGCAATAGAGCATGAGATTAATCTTAATAAATCAAATGATGATTTAACTCGTGCTAACAAACACCTTGATGCGATAATGCAGTCTATATCAGAGGGAATAGTGACAATTACTTATGATGGAGTTATAACTGATGTTAACTATCTTGCAAAAAAAATACTTAAAAAATCATATAAGGATATGATTGGTAAAAATATAAATGAAATAATAAGCAAATCAATCCTTAAGAATATAAAAAAAGAAATGACAAACACAGAAGAAAAAGAAATACAGATTGTATCTAACGGTAGAAAAAAGACAATTCGTATTTCTTTTAAACCTATTTACTCACACGATAATAGTATAGAAGAGTATCTTATAACCTTTAGAGAGTCAAAGAATGTATACTCTCAGGTCAACAAATTATTTGGAGCTAATGCCATATACACATTCGATGATATACTTGGTACAAGTAAGGAAATCTATGAATCTATAAGACTTGCAAAGCTTATAGCTGCGACTGATGCAACAATACTTCTTCACGGTGAGAGTGGAACTGGTAAAGAGATGTTTGCTCAGGGTATTCACAATGAATCACCAAGAAAATACAATTCTTT
>JBARWW010000221.1:0-5413 GCA_049647005.1 Acidaminobacteraceae bacterium
GGAATAGAGGCCACTAAAAATAGAAGCGATCCACTTATATACATTATTGCAGCTCCATTCATAAGTTGAAGGCTTTCAGTTGAAGATGCATTTGTAATTTCAATTACATTAATTGAAGCTCCAACGAGAAACAGCAGGCTGCCTATTATGAAACTAATAGCACCTTCAAACACCTGGTTAATCTCAGATAAGAATAGTATACTAGCAAAAAGATAGCTTGCTGCTCCTATCAAATATATTAAGGTTGAAGAAAACTCTAAATGCGCCCATACCGTATTTACTTTATTTTTTCTAATTAACTTAATCGACATTGTAAGTTCATAGCCTGTAACGGCTAAATACATAAGTGATCCAAATATAAATATCCAAGCACCAGTATCACCATAGGTTTCCATTTTAGGCAAAAAGAAAATACTGCCTATAACAAAAGTTACTCCACCGATAAGATAAACCCAATCGACAAAAGTTTCTTTTATTAATACAAGAGACTTTAACTCAAGTTTTGTTGTTGGACTTCCTTTTTTTAAAATCTTATTTTCACTAAATGAATGTGGCATTTAATTATCCTCTCCTATCATTAATTATTTATACTTATCTACATCTATATTTTGAAAATCATAAAAATAAGAACCATCGTTAATTAAATCCATTGATCTAAGCAACTATGGTTCAACAATTTATTTTTTATATTTTGACTGCTTTTTAACTAATAATATAAGAATGAAAATATAATAATATTATTATTATTTTAAGAAATTATTTTCATCATTTGATAAGAATTGTAATATTTGATACTTATATTATATTCATTATCAATGAAAAAAGTCCTTGTTGTAAACTTTTCTATTTCAAATCCAAGTTTTCTATATAGAGTAATAGCACTTTTGTTATCTGAACGAACTTGTAAATTCAGCTTTGTTATTTTCCCATTATCTTTTGCCCATTGAATTAAATTGCTAATTAATTCAAAAGCAATACCATTTCTCCAGTATTTTTTTAAAACACTAATTTCCAGTTCACCCATATGAACTAGTTCTTCTTGTGTACCAGATGTGAATGTTAGATTTCCAATGATTCGTCCCTTTAGTTCAGCTATAATTAAATATTGATTACTTGATTGAGCAACATTTTTAATGAACTCTGCTTCATCTTCAACTGTTATATCCATTTCTGATGGTTCAAAGGATAAATTATCAGACTCAAATGATATTATCTTAAGATAATCAATTAATCTTGATGCATCTTCCGGAACTGCTTCTCTTATGATATATCCCTGAATGTCTTTTGCAATTGGTATTTTCAACATATATATTCTCCTAATATGATTCTATATGACCTATCTTAATTTCACCTATATTATTGAACCAAGACTGCTATAATCTTTTTTGATCAATATTTATTCATGGCTCTACAAAAAACCATAAAAAATTACTCTTTAATTATAGCATTATTTCGCTAAATTTTATTAAATGTATCACCAGTATTCTTATGAAAATATACATTAAATGCAACAATTAAGTGGATTCTTAAATAAAAACAGCGTAGAATAATTATGTGTTCTACTTATCTGATCATTTTCTGTAACTTCCCGTACAATAAGCTTAATGTCTCCAACGGATTTATTAATTACCTTTTGAAGATTCAATAACTGATGGCTAACTGTACATCGGTATACAATTTAATATGTTTTCCATAATTATTCAATCAAACATATGATGAAATTCGACCTGCAAGGAAGAAGTTTCGCTGGAGACACCTCCTTAAATACAAAAAAAGACGTTCATATCCCAAAACGTCTTTTTTATATACACAGTATTAATTTTAGGATGATTTCAATTAAGTTTCCTATTTAAAGAGATTAGCCAACAAATCATTGCTGATACTTCAAATCATTTCATTATTTTATATATCAAAATAAATAGTTTTTTAAATTTCTACAAGTGTTCCTAATCCGTCTTCAATACATTTTTTGATGATAATATCTGCACTTGATAAATCCTGCAAAGCAATCCCCGTTGAATCAAAAATTGTTATTTGCTCTTCTGAAGTTCTTCCCTTCACACTTCCATTTATAACTTGCCCTATTTCGCCATCAATTTCAGTAATAATTCCTTCTTTAAATGGAATTTCACATTCACCAACACTTATATTCTGAATTTTTGAATCCCCAATTACCAATGCATTCTTAAATATTGCAGATTCAATTTCTTGCTTTCCTACCATATCCGAGCCTATACAACTAAAATGTGTTCCAGCTTTTACCCATTCTTTTTTTATCATAGCGTCTTTAGAAGGTGTAACTGTTAAAATCACATCTGATTTTCCAGTTGTCCCTTTTATATCAACACTTGATCCAATAGTCGCTGTGCGTTTAATTCCAGATTCTTTAAGTAGACTATCTACTTTATCTATTATTGATGTGAGACTTTTTTCTGCTGATTCTGGCATAAAGGGATTTACAATCATTACTTCTTCTATTGAAGGAAGAGTCATTAAAGTTTCTGCTAGGACATAGGGAGACTGCGCACCACAACCTACTAACATCATATTTTTTGAATTTTTACGAGCTAAATATTTGGCTCCAATTGCAGCTGCGGCACCTGTTCGAGCACCTGTAATTGAACCCGCATTTATCATTGCTATTGGCGCACCTGTCTTTTCATCAAAAACAAGTGTTGTACATGTTAAATCAGGTAAGTTTTTTTCCTTATTTGCAACGTTCCATGACACGACTTTCAAGCCATAAATTCCTTTTTGTCTCAAATTTCCTGATTTTACATCTAAGTCAGATTTTCCTGTTTCAAAATCATGGAAAATCATTGGCCAATCTTCTCCATCTCCATTTGCTTTTTCTAAGTAGGCATCTTCTACTGCAAGCAATGCCATTTTTAAATTGAAAATTTTATTTGCATCTTCTTGTGTAATCATTCTCACCTTAAACATTAGCCAAGTCCCCTTTCATTGCAATAAATTCACTTACTGCTTTTAAACCATCAATTAAATCTTGCTTACCATAGGCATATCCAATACGCATACTATACTCTTGACCAAAACAATCCCCAGGTGTTACAAAAGCACCTGTTTTCTTGTACATTTCAATACAGAATTCATATGATGGAATATCCAAGTCATAATATACTAGTGCTGTTGTTCCTGCTTTCGGTTTAATATAACTTACATGTGGTTCATTTTTCACCCACTCATCTAAGACAGTCAAATTTTCACGTACAATTTTTCTCGAACGCTCTATTAATATATCAGAATGTTTTAGGGCTAATCCTGCCAATGATTCGTCGAATTGACCACAAGAAATTAAGGTGTAATCTCTATATCCAAGCATAGTTTTTACAGCTTCCTTATCATGACTTACAATCCAACCCAAGCGCAATCCAGCAAGCGAGAATACTTTTGACATACTGCCTACTGATATTCCTTTTTCGTATAAGTCGACAATCGACTCTTGCCAATCTCCTTCTTGGATCAAATGACGATAAACTTCATCACATAAAATATATGCATTTACTTCTCTAGCAATTTTAATGATTTTTTCTAACAATTCTTTCTCCATTAATCCACCGGTTGGATTATTAGGATTATTTAAACAAATCATTTTAGTATCTGCCGTCACTAATTTAGACAGCTCTTCTAGATTTGGCAAATAATTATCTTCTTTTTTTAATTGTAAAGTTTGTACATCTGTACCTAGAGACTCTGGAATTGAATATAATTGCTGATAAGTAGGGTTAATAGTCACTACATGATCCCCAGGATTTATCAACGAATAAAAAACGTGATGATTTGCCCCTGAAGCACCATGGGTAGTTATAACTTCATCAGGACTAACTGTTCTATACAACTTAGTTACACCTTCTTTAAATAAAGGTTGACCTTCAATATCCCCATAAGTTAAACGTCTTGATGTAAATTCTTCTAAAAAGGTATCTTTGTCTTCACCAGTAAGTTCAAATAATTCATCCATAGAAATAGAGTCCACACATGTTTCAGCAATATTATACTTTGCACCTACTTCCCAATCATTCATCCATTGTTCAACTGCAAACGGTTTAATATACATTCTTTTTCCCCCTTAAGATTTATTATACAAAGAAAGGAGCTCAAATCCTCCCCTTGTAACATCATCGATGTCTTACCTACGGTTTGGATTTGAACTCCCTTAGACCCACATCCGGTGATGTGGGGGATTTCTTTATTAAATTATAAATAAACTATAATCCTAATAATATTTTTTTTCAAGATATTATTTGAAACTAAAAACAAGAAATAAAATAGTTCCGCATATTCACTTCAGATAAGTTGGAGCTACTCTAAAATATTAAAAAGGCTAGCTAACAAACAATTTTCATCTCATACTTTTAGAACATTCTGATATAAAAAAGACCATGAAAGGTCCATTTAAAAGCATTTAAAGGTCTTCTGTTCTTATTCTATTCCCACTCAATGCTAAGTTGTTTATACTGAGTGTACCTTGCTTTGTTTTAGTGGTTTCTTGTGTTTATATTATCACTATTATTAGTTAAATAAATGACTGCTTGGATTTTTGGAGTCAAAATGGAGTCAGAAAAAAATGCACCTACAAAATTAGTTTTACAACTAAATTCTGTGGTGCATTTTTATGTGCTTTGCATATAATCCTATCTACTAAAAAAATTCAATTAAAATACTCTATAATTTCTTTATATTATTATTAGTTAAGAGTATTGCTAAGCGTTGTCGCTCCGCCAATAGCCGTAGCTGCAGATCCTGCATAAAAAGCAACTACAGCTATTGGTGCACTTACAGGTGCTATAGAAATCGCAACAGCAACGGCTGCTACACCACAAGCTACTGTTGCTATGCCAGTTAATGCTCCGCTAAGGTTTCCACCGTCAATGTTAAATAATTCGTCACTTGATAACAAATTGAATCCATTATTTTCAATCGCTAAAACCATAATATAATACCCCCTATATTTTTACTAGTGTCCAGCCATATAAGCAATTGCTGCTCCAGCCGCAGCTACCCCAGCAACTGTTAATGCTGCTGCTGCTACAGGACTTGCCACCGCTGCTGCTACTGCTACTGCTACACCAAGATAACCAGCTCCTCCTGCTTGTGTCACAGCCATTATTACTCCTGCTGTAGATGCAGCAATATTTTCAAGTGTACCACCACCATTAACAGCATGTAATTCAGAAAAACTTAATTCTTTAAAATCGTATGCTAATGTATTCATTTATTCCACCTCCTCCTTTTTCTAATTTAGGCAACTGAGAAATTATAAATCTAGTATCTTCAAACTTACTTATAAAAAAGTATACAGATTATTTCACAAATGCCATTTCTAAATTTATTATGAATCAAAACAATATATAAATCATTATTTTGTAATCATCAAAATTAAAACTATACTAAA
>JBARWW010000222.1:0-8265 GCA_049647005.1 Acidaminobacteraceae bacterium
TACACAAGTAATATTTCTTAATACATGGGAGGAAAAATGATAATTAAAGTTGCTTCTCACTCAGGATATTGTTTTGGCGTTAAAAAAGCGGTAGAAATAGCAGAAAAAACAGCTGCAGAGGCGGGTAAAAAAAAAGTTTATACTTATGGACCATTAATTCATAATAAGCAAGCTGTTAGTATGCTAGAAAAAAGTGGCATTATAGAAATTAGTGATTTATCAAAGATTCATGGCGAAAAAGTTATATTTAGATCACATGGAGTTGGTAAAGACGTCTATGACTATTGTAATCTTAATAATATTGAGATTATAGATGCAACTTGTCCATACGTTAAAAAGATTCACGACTTAGTGCACACGCATTATAACGATGGATATGATATATATATAGTCGGAAGTAAAGATCATCCTGAGATTATTGGTATTAATGGATGGTGCGAAAACAATGCTGTGATTGTTTCTGATGATTTAAAAGTAGATTTTGGAGACTTAGAAAAAGCAATAGTAGTTGCTCAAACAACAATAACAGAAAAATTATTTGACGATGCTACAGATATTATAAAAAATAAATATAAAAATTTACTTGTTTTTAATACTATATGTTCAGCAACAAGAAATCGTCAAAAATCATCAATTGAACTCGCAAAGCAAGTCGACATGATGATTGTAGTAGGTGGAAAACATAGCTCAAACACACAGAAACTTTATAATATCTGCCTCGAGCATTGTAAAAATACAGTTCATATTGAAACTGTTGAAGAATTAATGATGACCGAAGTTAAAAAGTATGATAAGATAGGTATAACTGCTGGTGCATCTACACCAGGATTTATAATAAAAGAAATAATCAATAAATCAGAAAATTGAAGGCGAGGGAATTTACAGTGGAAAAAAACTTAATGGAACAATTTTTAGAACAAGAGGACTCTTTCAAAGTACCTAGAAAAGGAGACATTCTTACAGGCAAAGTTGTTCAAATAACAGCAGCTGAAATTGTTGTAAACATTGGATATAAATCTGACGGCATAGTACCTAAAAGTGAAATCAGTAACGATCCAGCATTTGATCATCTAAGTGCATACAAGGAAGACGACGAAATTAATGTATATGTAATTAAAACAGACGATGGAGAAGGTAATGTATTACTTTCATCTAAGAGAATTAACCAATTTAAAGATTGGGACGATCTTGAAGCGTTTTACGCTGAAGAAAAAGACGTTGAAGTTAAGACTAGCAACGCTGTTAAAGGTGGAGTTATTGCTTACTATGGAGAAGTTAGAGGATTTATCCCTGCATCTCAATTAGACGTTAAGTTTGTAAGAAACGTAGAAGAATATACTAACAAGAATTTACTTGTTAAAATAATTGAATTTAACAAGAAGAGACAAAGAGTTGTATTCTCTCACAAGTTAATTGCGGAGACTCTACGTAAAGAAAAAATGTCTAAAGTTTGGGAAGTTGTTTCTGTAGGAACTAAGATTTCTGGAGAGATTAAAAGAATTACTAACTTTGGTGTATTCGTAGATATAGGTGGACTTGATGCTTTAATCCACATTTCTGAATTATCATGGGGAAGAGTAGTAAACCCAACTGACGTAGTTAAGATTGGTGATACTGTTGAAGCTTTAGTTATTGCTGCTGATAAAGAAAATGAAAAAGTTTCTTTAAGTATCAAGCAATTAACTCCAGATCCATGGTCAGTATTTGATGAAAAATATAACACAGAAGATTCATTTGATGGAAAAGTTGTTTCATTAACTGATTTCGGCGCATTTGTTGAATTAGAGCCAGGAATTGAAGGTTTAGTTCACGTATCTCAAATCTCTAAGCAAAGAGTTGAGAAGCCATCTGATGAGTTAAGCGTTGCTGATGCTGTTAAGATTAAAATTATCGAAGCAGACGTTCAAAACAAAAAAGTAAAATTATCTATTAAGGCTGCTTTATAATTAGTAGTTCTTTTAAAAGCCGTGTTTACACGGCTTTTATTTTACCCAAAATACACATTTATTAATAAAACGTAAATTTTTGCACATTTGCAGTATTTATATACATACCCGTTTCTTGTTTTGAAAATAAGGTATATATATAAGAGATTAAATATATTTCTTTTTCAAATATAGATAGGACATAATAAAGTAGGGGGAATAGTTATGCAAGGATATGAAAAATTTAAAGAACAAATTTTTAAGAAAACGGGTCTAGACCTGTCTTTGTATAAAGAACGCCAAATGAAACGTCGAATTGAAAGTTTAATTAAGCGTAATCATATTGATACTTATGAAGAATATTATAAACTCATAAATACTAATAAGGATTCATTTGATGAGTTTGTAAATTATCTTACAATAAATGTTTCAGAGTTCTATAGAAATGAAAGTCAGTGGAAAATCTTACAAGAAGAAATTCTTCCTGAGATATTAAAAAAGAAAAAACGTATAAAGATATGGTCGGCTGCATGTTCAACTGGCGAAGAACCATATACGCTTGCCATGGTATTATCAAACCTAATGCCGCTAAGTCAAATCAAGATACTTGCTGTTGATATAGATAAAGAAGCTATTCAAAAAGCAAAGATGGGTGTTTACTCAAAAAAGAGTATAGAAAACGTTCCACCTGCGATTAAATCTAAGTACTTTAGAGAAGTTGCGTCTTCGTTTGCTATTAGTGATGAAATTAAAAAATGTGTTGAATTTAAGCATATGAACTTACTAAAAGATAAATATCCTTCGGATTGCGATCTTATAGTTTGTCGTAATGTTATGATCTACTTTACTGAAGAAGCAAAAGACGAAATGTATCATAACTTTAATGGTGCTTTAGTTGAGGGTGGTGTACTATTTGTTGGTAGTACTGAACAGATAATATTACCTAATAGATATAATTTTAATGCTAAGAAAACATTCTTCTATGAAAGAAAAGCTAAGTAATATAAATATGATAGCTACTTAGATTGATCTAAGTTTAGTATAAAAAAAGCAGTTACCGTATATGGTAGCTGCTTTTTTGATGCTTATAGACTATTTGTAAAACGAAAGAAGACCACTATATAGTGGGCTTCAATCAAAAGGGTTATAACTTAATGTCAATATTTGCACCAACACCTGGATTAACAGATTGCTCCATCATTTTAACCTGTTGATCCATACTTTCTTTAGCATTGTCCATTGTTAATTTTGCAATAGAAATAGATGCTGATTGTGCAACCTTAAATTGACTCATCGCAATCGATAATGCAGCTATATCCATATAAATCCCTCCTTGTACAGTTCTACCTGTAATATAAGTATCGGCAAGTTGAGATAAAACTTTATATTTCATATAATTTTTTGTATATTTTTTATATTTACCCAGGCTTCTAAAAACTCTAATCAAAGATTCATACTATATATCAATTTAGATACATTTCCAACTGAAAAATTACCAATTGATTACAATTCATGTATTTATAAGGGGTGAAAAAAGTAAAGTGTTAGTATTATACTGGGATAAAAAATAGATCTAGGGAGACTTATAAAATTAAAACAATTAAATTATTAAGTAAAAATGAAAAACTATATAATAGACTTCTTAAATTATTCAATATAGCTTTAGTAATAATGCTAAATATTAACTTAAGAAATGAAAATAAATACATTGATTTAATTTATCTTTTGATAATGCTCCAATTAATATTTATATACCTATCGGAGAGAGAAAGCAGTAAATTGAGTAATGAGACTAATAAATTATTGATATATAAGGCTAGTATTTTTTACCTATTGGCATTGACATTAATGGCTGGAATGTAATTAATAATGAACAAAAAAACAAATCTATATAAATGACTCCTTACATACCTCTAAACTTTTGATATAATGGACCATATTGACTACAACTTGGAGGACACAAAACATGAGCAAAAGAAAAATATACGAAACACCAACAGAACTAATACTTAAAAATCAAATAATAATGAATGATATAAGACAAAAGAACTATGAACTATTTGAAACTACTAATAAAGTTAATCATTTTATGATAACGACTTATGGTTGCCAGATGAATGAACACGATTCTGAGAAGCTAATTGGTATGCTTGAGAAAATGGGATATGAGCAGACCTTTGTTAAAGAAGACGCCGACCTGATTATATTTAACACATGTTGCGTTAGAGAAAACGCTGAACTTAAAGTATTCGGTAATCTTGGTCACTTAAAAGGGCTTAAGAGAAAGAAACCAAATCTTAAAGTTGCTGTTTGTGGATGTATGATGCAGCAGCCTCATGTAGTTAAAGAAATAAAAAGACTTTATCCATTTGTAAATTTAGTATTTGGAACTCACAACACCCACAACTTTCCACATCTGTTATCAAAGTCATTTGGCTCTGTAAACACTTTAGTTGAAGTATGGGATAATGAGGGCGACATTGTAGAAAATCTTCATGTAGATAGAAAATATGGTCTTAAAGCATATGTAAACATTATGTTTGGTTGCAACAACTTCTGTACTTACTGTATAGTTCCTTATACAAGAGGACGTGAGAGAAGCCGTAGGCCAGAGGATATTATGGATGAGATTAAAGACTTAGTTGCCAATGGTACAAAAGAAATTACACTTCTTGGTCAGAACGTTAACTCATATGGTAAAACATTTGATGATAGAATTGATTTCTCTGATTTGCTAGAGATGATAGATAAAGTTGAGGGACTTAAGAGAGTTAGATTTATGACGTCTCACCCTAAAGATATTTCAAAAAAATTAATAGATACTATGGCTAAGTGTGATAGTGTATGTGAACAGCTTCACTTACCAATTCAGTCAGGATCAAATGAACTTCTTAAAACTATGAATAGAAACTACACTAGAGAGTCTTATATAGATTTTGCAAACTATGCGCGTGAGAAGATACCAAATCTAGCAATTTCAACAGACTTAATTATAGGTTTCCCTGGTGAAACTGACGAGGACTTAGACGAAACGCTTGATTTAATTAAGAATGTTAAGTTTGAATCCTCATATACATTTATATATTCACTAAGAAAAGGAACACCAGCTGCTGAAATGAATAATCAAATTGATGAAAAAATCAAACACCTTAGGTTTGAGAAAACTCTTGCTGCACTAAATGAGATAATTATAGATAAGAATAGTCAGTATAAGGATGAAAATGTTGAGGTTCTAGTTGAGAGACGAAGTAAAATATCAGATGATATGATGATGGGTAGAACACGTCAAAATACAATAGTTAACTTTCCAGGTGAAGATAAACTTGTGGGCAAGTTCTGCATGGTTAAGATAGTAAAGCCAAAGAGCTTCTCACTAATTGGAGAACTTGTTGAGCTTATTGATTAGTGTATTGCAAATTATAATTAAATGATTTATCTCTCATGAATTTGCGCTATTTGATCATCAAATAAAGTTTATAAATAAGAACTTGGCGATTATTCGAGCAAAACGAGACTTGCCAAGTTTAAATTTATAAGCAAATTTTTAGTCATGCATTAACCTCTTTGTAGTCCAGCGACCCCAGTTCTTACCACTTCTAAAATACCAAAGGGTAGTAACATCGTCTGAAAAGCATCGACTTTACTTTTATCTCCAGTCAATTCTAAAACCAAACTTTCTAGTGCAACATCAATTATATTTGCTCTGAAAATATTAGCTATTTCCATTATGTTCGATCTATAATCAAGCGAATTTACCCTTATCATCATAAGTTCTCTGCAAACAGATTTTTCTGGTTCAAGTTCAACTATCTTAATTACTTCTATGAGTTTATTTAGTTGTTTTTTTATTTGTTGAAATACTTGTTCATCGCCAGAAACTGTTATAGTCATTCTTGAAATACTTTCATCTTCAGTTGGACCAACAGTTAAACTGTGGATGTTATAAGCCCTTCTACTGAAAAGTCCCGAAATACGACTAAGAACTCCAGAACTATTTTCTACTAATACCGATATAATATGTCTATTCATAAAGCCTCCTATAAAGTATCGTATTCTGGACTAACTATACATTCAACAATGCATGGCTTGTCATCAGAAAGAATTTTAGAGATAGTTTCTTGTATATCATTATCCGAATTAACTCTAATTCCCTCAATTCCATACGCTTTTGCTAGTTGTATAAAATCCACATCATAATTTAAGTTAACACCAAACGTTCTATCTGGACCGAATGTATTATCTTGTAGTTCTCTTACCATTCCAAGACGACTATTTTTAAAAATCACAATCTTAACACCTAGTTTGTGTTCAGCGATTACACCCAATTCACCAAGGCACATTTGAAAACCACCATCACCAATTGTGCATACAACTTGTTTAGATTGATCGGCAAGTTTTGCTCCAATTGCTGCTGGTAAAGAATAAGCCATAGTACCTAAACCACCAGAGGTCATAAATTTTCGTTTGCTATTAATATGATAATTTCTAGTTGTCCAGAATTGATTTTGACCAACATCTGCTACTACAATAGATGAATCTGATAATGATTTTGATAACTCTTTTACAAATCTTTTAGGTGAAACATGGCCTAAATTATCATCACTAGTAGTAAATTCATTATTTATATATATTGCAATTTCACTGCGCCACTCACTTGTATTTATATTTAAATTCATTTTGTTAAATTCACCCAATATAAGTTTAGCATCTCCAACTACTGGAATAGTTGCATCAAGATTCTTACTTATCTCTGCTGGATCAACATCAATATGAATTATCTCAACAACTGGATTAAGCGTTTCAAGTTTATGCATAGCCCTATTAGACATTCTTGCACCTATAACCATTATAACATCAGCGATTGAAAATAATTTGTTTGCATAAGTATGCCCATGACTGCCAACTAAACCACAGTAGAGTTGTGATTTATGATCAAATGAACCAAGTCCCATTAATGAATTAACAACTGGAATATTATTAGTCTCTGCAAATTGCTTAAGTTCTTCATATGCATTAGCAGATAAAACACCACCGCCAGCGAAAATCAATGGTTTACATGATTGTTTTAGTTTGCTTACTGCGCGTTTGATTTGACCTTTATGTCCGATCTTAGTAGGCTTATAACCTTTAATATCAATAGCTGTTGATTCTATATATTTAATAGTCTCACCAAATACATCAGAAGGAATATCAATCAGTACAGGACCTGGTCTACCAGTAGTAGCAATGTGAAATGCTTCAGTTAAAACCCTTTGGATATCATCAGCTTTTTTTACCAAATAACTGTGTTTGGTAAAAGGATGAGTCGCACCTGTAATATCCGCTTCTTGAAATGCATCAGTTCCTATCAATTCAGAGTGTACTTGACCTGTTATGATAACAATTGGTATAGAATCCATATGAGCTGTTGCTATACCTGTTATTAAATTGGTTGCACCAGGACCAGATGTAGCAATACATACTCCAACTGTCGATGATTGCCTTGCGAACCCACTTGCATAATGCACTGAAGATTGCTCATTTCTAACGAGAATATGCTTAATATTTGATTTTCTTAGTTCATCATAGAGAGTAAGAACGGCACCGCCGGGATAACCGAAAACAGTTGTTACATTCTCTTTTTCTAGATGTTTTATTACAGCTTGAGCAACATTCATATTGAACCTCCCTAAAAAAAATATTTCTTTTCAGTTTATATCTTGAAACTTTAAATGTCAAAATGTATTTCAAAAGTCAGTCAATTTGTTTTAAGTTAACTATTATTTGTTGAAACAAAAATCTGAAACAAAAAACTTTAAAATACTATTAATAATCTAATCAATAATGAACCTTTCATCGAACAATGAGTATCTTGTGTTATCTCATAGAATAAATTATACTAAGCATATATTAGACAAAAATATAACAAGGAGATTATATAATGGCAGAAATAAAATACGAAATAAAAGAGACCGTAGGACAAATTTCTGAAAATAATAAGGGTTGGACTAAGGAGTTAAACCTTATTAGTTGGAATGATAGAGAAGCAAAGTTTGATCTAAGAGATTGGGCGCCAGAACATGCTAAGATGGGAAAAGGCCTTACCTTAAGTATAGAGGAATTAATTAAGTTAAGAGATATACTTAATGAAATGAAGTTATAATGAGATAGTAAATACATAAAGAAGCGGTAGATACTGTATTAAGTAAGCATAAACCAGTTTGTATTCATAAAGATGATATTTCTGTACTTGATGACGTTGGTGGTCTAAGTGGATATGCAGATCTATTAGGATCAATTTATGAAGATGATGATGAAGAAGAAAAATTAAATTCAAGAGCATGGGCAAAGAGTCTTGGGT
>JBARWW010000223.1:0-1553 GCA_049647005.1 Acidaminobacteraceae bacterium
CCTTAGAATTGAGAGAACTCTTAAAGTTCTTCAAAGAACTGAGTTTGCAATTTACCTAAATGATATAACTGATTTTGATAAAAAAGAGCAGGATAATATGCTTAAACAATTTAAAAAGTTTAACATACCATATATGATTGTATTCAATAAAATAGATAAACTTGAAACAGAGGCTCTTAATTCGTTTAATGAATTATATAAAGACGCTCTCTTTGTAATTACTACTGATGAAAAAAACGTTATAGATTTGAAAAATGCCTTAATTGATAAAATCAACGACAGTGAGAACGAACCCACTATAATTGGTGATCTTGTTCCATACGGCGGAACTGTTCTCATGGTAGTTCCAATTGATAGCGAGGCACCTAAGGGTCGTATAATACTTCCTCAGGTTCAACTTATACGCGATTGTCTTGATAATGGTATAAAGTCTTATGTGGTACGTGACACTGAGCTTAAAGAGGCTCTTACTGACCTTAAACGCATAGACTTAGTTGTAACTGACTCACAAGCATTTAAGAGTGTTAGTGCTATGGTTCCTGGTCATATACCTCTTACATCATTCTCTATACTTTTCGCTAGATATAAGGGTGATATAAAAAGTTTTGTTAGTGGTGTTAATACAATAAAAGACTTAAAAGATGGTGCTAAGATACTTATAAGTGAAAGTTGTACACATAATCATTCACACGAAGATATAGGTAGATATAAAATCCCAAAACTTCTCAATCAAAAAGAAAACAAAACTTTTGATTATGATTTTAAAATGGGACATGATTTCCCTGTTAATCTTAGTGACTACGATCTTGTAATACACTGCGGTTCTTGTATGTTAAATAAAAAGACGATGCAAACTAGAATTATGATATGTGAATCGGCTGGTGTTCCAATAACTAATTATGGAGTTGTACTTGCATATGCTACTAGCATACTTGATCGTACTTTAAAAGTTAAAAATTTATAATAAAAAATACGCTGTCGTTAAATAGATAGTTACTTAAACTACATGGCATTAAATTCCATGTAGTTTGTTTTTTGAAAAAAAGTAAGATGGTTAACGACTGAACTAAGTCATGTCAAGAAGATAGGTAATTGAATTAATAGTATATTATTAGAACGGTGTTTCTTCATGAAGTACCGATTTTAATTAAACACAAGTGCAAGATTTCTAATTCACGAATCTTCCTATTTGTTACACCTCGGTTTTCACCCTCAACAAAGCTCTCAAGCACTTCAATTACAAACTTAGATTCTCCACGTCTCTTCCAATCAGATTGCAAGTTTTTATTTAAAAATGTACCCACATTTAATTGGAATGATAATCCATTTAATTTATTAATATTTCTAGATGATCCAATATATACTTTTAAGTATTTTATCAACTTCATTTTCTAATCCAAGTTTCTTCAATAAAATCCCCATAATAGCTACAAGTGTTTTTGCTTGTTTTTCTTTTTCTTCTAATACATATCTATGATTTCGTATCGTTGATACACTACCAACTTCAATTTTATGCTCACATAGTAAACAGATATAAGTGTTATCGTTTAATA
>JBARWW010000224.1:0-2879 GCA_049647005.1 Acidaminobacteraceae bacterium
GACTTAAGGCGTGTCGTAATTTTTTACTCTGCGAAACTTTCCCGCTACACTCCGTTCCGTACAAGATTTTGTAAAAGCTAATCTTTTTCAAAAGCAGTTTTGCCTAACCGTAAAAACATCACGACTTAAGGCGTGTCGTAATTTTTTACTCTGCGAAACTTTCTTGTATATAAAAAATAAATAAGGTTAGAGATAAAAATATCTCTAACCCAACTATTTACATTCTTATAAACCAAATTTTTCTTTGAACTTTTCAGCTCTACCGCCACGATCAGTTTGCTTAGCAGTACCTGTAAAGAATGGATGACAATTACTACAAATTTCTAGTTTGATATCACTCTTTGTTGATTTTGTGCTTATGATTGTACCACATGCACATTTAACATCTATATCATTATATGATGGATGTAAATCTTTTTTCATCTGAGTCACCTCTTTCCGTGTATAAAATCTTTTTAAACTCTCTATGAAAAAAACTCATTGCATTCTCACAGAATCCTGAGTTTTCAACTCAAATATTAGCACGATAATTAATCGCCTTACAATAGCCATTACATTATAACATGCGTAGCCTACAGATACAACAGTTAAATTGCACCTTTTCTAACCACATCTATAAATTCACTATTGTTAGTCGTCTGTAAGATGTTTTTAATTACTCTTTCTGTAACTTCCATAACATTTTTAGTACTAAGGGCACGTCTTATACTCCATATAGTCTCAAGCTCTCTTTGAGTTAATAGTAATTCTTCACGTCTAGTACCAGATTTATTGATATCAAGTGCTGGGAATATACGCTTCTCTGAAAGCTTTCTACTTAAGGTAAGTTCCATGTTACCAGTACCTTTAAACTCCTCAAAAATAACTTCATCCATTCTAGATCCAGTTTCAATTAAAGCTGTTGCTAGTATAGTAAGACTTCCACCTTCTTCTATATTTCTAGCCGCTCCATAAAAACTTTTAGGCTTATGAAGAGCTGCTGGGTCAAGTCCACCACTAAGTGTTCTACCACTTGATGGAATAACTAGATTATAGGCTCTAGCAAGTCTAGTTATACTATCAAGAAGAATAACTACATCTTTTTTCTGTTCAACAAGTCCTTTAGCTCGACTAATAACCATCTCAGCTACCTTTATATGGTGTGATGGAAGTTCATCAAATGTTGAGTATATTACGTCAGCATTTATTGAACGTCTCATCTCAGTAACTTCTTCTGGTCTCTCATCAATCAGAAGAACTATAAGTTCTACATCTGGATAGTTTCTAGTAATTGATTTTGCGATTTTTTGAAGAAGCATTGTTTTACCAGCCTTCGGTGGTGCAACAATAAGCCCTCTCTGTCCTTTACCAATCGGTGCTATAAGATCTATTAATCTAAGAGAGGGATCCGAAGTATTTGCCTCTAAAACAAATCTTTCTGTTGGGTACATTGGCGTAAGGTCATCAAAACGTGGTCTTTGATAATTCGATATTGGTTTCATAGCATTTATTTCATTTATAAATAAAAGCGCTCTAAATTTTTCTGTAGAAGTTGGCGTTCTTGTAACTCCTTTTACTTTATCACCTGTTTTAAGTGAAAACTTTCTAATTTGTGAAGGGGATACATACACATCTAATTCACTTGATAAAAAGTTTTTGAAACGAAGGAAACCATATCCCTGATCTATTACCTCTAATACACCCTCAACTTCATCTGAAGCCAAGTTATTTTTTTCATCCATTCTACTTTTTGATGAACTATGAGAATTCGTGTTAGAAGTAGTAGAAGTATTTGTTCTTCTTGAGACTGGTCCATCTGTTTTAGATGATTCATCACTTTTTGTAGTTTTTCTTACTTTAGTTATTTTTTCATTTGCTATCTCAAAATCAGAATTTTTATCTTCCATCTTATTTTTAGTAGCTAATTCTATCTTTTTAGATTTCACAATTTCTTCATCATCCAAATTTGTATCTTCATTTTCACTATTTTGTGAATTACCATCTATTATATGGTCTATTAATTCATCCTTTTTAAGTTTAGAAATACCTTTTAAGCCCATAACTTTCGCAATCTCTTTTAAATCTACAAGCGTTTTTTCTTGTAAAGTTTCTATCTCCAATACTACACCTCCTGCTAATAAATATTCAAATTTATATATGTATTAATACGTTTTATTTATAAGTATACAAAAGCCGAAAAGCCTCTGTATAAAATGTACCTCATCGTTTTAGTTAATGACATTTTTATTACACACTTTAATAATGTTACACAATTATTAAGCTTAGACTACAATAAACTAATATCTATATATATCATTATTTTTTACATGGTATATTGATTGTGATTGAAAAACAAGAATGGTTCAAAAGGACTTATCAATCTGATTAATAGAATTGTGTAAAAAAATTTAGGTTCAAACAATTTAAAATACTATCATACATCTCTTAAAAGATATATACTAAATTTTTAATTGTAACTTCTTTGTATATTATCGGTATATACATAGAAATAATTACTTTAATAATTATAATAGACTTTACTTCTACTATACCCATACAACTAATAAGGAACACAATTTTGTTGTATAAACATAAGGCTTGGTGATAACAATGAAATTTAAAAAAATTATATTCCTACTTTTACTTATTTTGAGTTTTGTTTCTGTGACATACTCTCTAGATTTAATTACCAAAGACGATTATGAAACTGCAACAGTTATCTTTAACGGCAAAACTTTAGATGATAAAGCATCAGCAAAGATAATTGATGGCAAACCAATGATTCCTATGAGAACATATTTTGAAATCCTTGGCGCAAGTATAAAGTGGGTAGATAGTACGCGAGAGGTTATATCTTATAGAAACAATAATTTTATAAAAATTAAAATTGACTCTGATAT
>JBARWW010000225.1:0-9985 GCA_049647005.1 Acidaminobacteraceae bacterium
CGTCAGTATGGAAATAAACACCGTGTTTTTTAGCAATTTCACCAATTTCTTTGACTGGTTGAATTGTACCTATTTCATTATTTACAAACATAATTGAAATAAGTGTAGTCGTTTCTTTAATAGAAGCTTCAAGTTCTTTTAAATCGATAAGACCATCTTTATCTACTTTGAGATAAGTAACTTCAAATCCATCTTTTTCAAGAGCTTGACATGTATGTAACACAGCGTGATGCTCTATAGTACATGTTATAATGTGATTACCTTTCTTTCTATTTGCACTTGCTACACCTCTGATTGCCCAGTTATCAGCTTCAGATCCACCACCAGTGAAGTATACTTCATCACTTTTAGCATTAATAAGCGTTGCAACTTTTTCTCTTGATTCATTCATTACTGATTTTGCTTCGCGACCAAATTTATGTACACTTGATGGATTTCCAAATATTTCTGTAAAGTATGGTAGCATTGCATCCACAACCTCTTTTTTTACCGGAGTTGTGGCCGCATAATCCATATACAATCGTTTATTCATATCATACCCTCCTATTTTTTATCCCTCAGCTAGTGACTTACAATGTTAACAGTGACATGTCGTTGTATCAATTTCAACTATTCCCATTGATTCTTTATCATCTAACATATCTTGCAATGTGATTGAGTATACAACAGCGTCGATACTCTTCTTAATTTTTTCATATATGATACGAGTAACACAGCAATCTGCGTTTGTGCACTCGTCACCTGTAAATTCTTTAACACAATCCGTAGGAGCTAATTCTCCTTCCAAAACAATAAGTACATCACCAACAGAAATTTCATTAGGAGCCTTAGCTAACATGTAGCCACCTTGCTTACCCCTTACACTTTCTACTAGTTTTGCTTTTTTTAACGGAGCCATAAGTTGCTCTAAATAGTTTAATGATACATTTTGCCTTTCTGATATAATATTTAAAGAAATAGGTCCTTTTCCATAATTTATCGAAAGGTCAAACATAGCTTTCAAACCATATCGTCCGCGTGTAGAAAGCTTCATACTCCTCACTCCTTTAATTCCTAGTAATCAACTTGGAATTCATTTTTAGTATATTATACCCGACTAATTTTGTCAACTTTAGACTCATGGTCAATATAGGTCCGCAATACGCTTATAGCAAGGCTTACATATTGTTCGTTCAAAAAAACATAATATATTGTTATAATTTTAATAAAGATTAAAGATTTAATCAATTTTGCCGATGAATATAGCAGTAATAATAGGGGGAATTATAATATGAATCAACAACAGCTTGCTGAAATGTTTAAGCTTGTAGAAAAAGCAAAAACATTAGAACGAATTGGTAATGAAAATAAAGCTCTTGAAGTATATCTAGATGTTTTAAAAAACTACACTCCAAATACATCTGATGCCTATGAGAGACCTGCAGTTATATTAGAGAGAAAAAAAAGATACGATGAAGCTCTAAAGATATGTGAAAATGCAATTGAACTTATAAATGATGATAAACTTGGTGGAACTGTTACTAAATTTGAAAAGAGAATTGAAAAACTTAAGAGTAAAATGGCTACAGAAGCCCCTAGTAAAGCGAAAAAATCTAAAGCAAATCTAAATTTTAAATTCAACTTTAAAAATGTCGCTATTGTAATTGTTATATTTGCAGTAATTGGCGGGGTATTATTCTTTGCTTTTCCCAAAGAATCGGCTTATAAAGATGTATATATTGATATGAGTGATTTCGATAAGGTTACTGAACTTGATGGAACTATGTTTATAGATGAAGAAGGTAACAAGCTTCCAGAAATTACAGAAGCTATGATTGAATATGCTAGAAATATATGTAACTTAAATAGCGAAGTAAAAAACTCTCTAATAATGATTCAAAGTGGAACAATTGGCTTTGGAGTACTATTAAATGAAAGTATTAGCAAAGATAGAGCTTCGGAAATTACTGATGAATTTATTAAAGCACTTTCAAAAACAGCCTCAAACTATCATAAAGATCTTTCTGCTCCAGGTTTTGGGGGCTATGGTGGTCTATATGAACACTATGACATTATAGTTTCTCTTGGAAGGACTTCAGATGTAATTGATTATAAAGCTTCTATGAATAAAAATGCCGATATTATAGTTTGGAGAAAGAAATAAAGAATTCGATTAAGCAATAATTTTTCCTATATTCCAATTACAATTTTTCAACTACGAATAAAAAAGCTACCTACTTTTTAATGTAGGTAGCTTTTAATATATGCAATCATTTATAAGTTAATGTTACTTTTCACCTTCAAGTTCTTGAGTTGGATCAAGAACTTTACCTTTAGCTTCTTTTTCAAAACCTGTTTCATACTGATCTAAACACTGATCTCCTATGCAACATTCTTCATCTTCACAACAAAACTCATCTTCATCATAATAATCATCGTCGCAACAATAATCAAACATTGGAACAACTGCTATAACATGATCACCTATTCTCTTAGCTCCATCGACGATCATATCTCTACTATCTTTTCCTTTATTAGGAGCAAATAGTAATCCTGCAACTATGCCAACAGCAGCACCTATAATTAAACCTTCTGTGAAGTTACGCGCATTTGAAACTTTTCTTAATCTCTCTAATTCCTCAAACTTTTGTTTATATGTACTATTAAACATTGTAAAACCTCCCTTTTTTTATTAGCAATTAAATACTAACTTTTTAAAGTAATTAATGCTCTGTAAACTTTTTACTACATATACCCATAACATCACTAATATATTAATAAATTATTAATAGCCTAATATAATTCGTAGCCAATCCAATCAACTTCAGTTATTTTAGTAAATCCAACAGATGAAGCTAGTTTAATCGAATTTTCATTATCAGTAATTATATGAATATATGGTTTATACCCTAAATTTAAAGATTTATTGATTAAATCTGCAGAAACTATTTTTCCAAAATTCATTTTCCGATATTTTTCTTTTGTATACATAACACCAAGTGAATTATCAGAATGAATTAACACCCATGAAACCGGAGTTCCATCAAGTAATCGTATTACAGATGTGGGCCTATAAACTATATCATTTGTGATATCTTCATAGGAATGATCATCCTTATAAGTATATAGATTATCAACTATATGTACATCATATTTCATAAGCGAATCTAAATAAAATCCATCTGGCAGTAGGTATTCCAAACTATCTACCAACTCACTTGCTTCATATAAGTAACACGGATTGGCCCACTTCACTTTGCCAATATCTCTATATAAGTCAAGAGTTTCTTTGGGAACTCCACAAAAACCTACGTGCTCTATGCCTATACTTTTTACAAACTTCGTAAACTCATCACTTGAAATATTGTAAGGTATGTGCCAGTAGCCATCGATAATTATAAAAGAAGTTATATTATCTATATCATCTACATAACAAATTGCATCATTGTTTAAGATTCTTCCCTTCGCATTCTCATATTCAATTCCGAGCGTTGAAATAAAATCTACTAATTTTGACTTCTCCAATAATTCCTGCATACTATTACTCCCTTATCGAACTTATTATTATAGCTTTAACTATTACTTCATATTTAATTCTAACAAAATTTCAGAAAATTGAACAGCAGATTTTTAACTTCACCAAGCGACATAGTTGACTTATGAAGAGGATCATTTAGATCAAGTTGTTCTATAAACATCTTGATTGCAATCGGATATATTTTTATATGTATAAATATATATCCGATTTTAAAAGCAAAATTTCAACATCCAAAGTCACTTTTAACTTAAGAATTCTTTAAGATTGCAAATGCTTGAGTCTTAAACGACTTATGCGAGTCTTTTAAGACTTAACAAACTTCTATATAATTTTTCCTCTACGAAGAAGAGAAATTTTATGCATTCTATGCATAAATAGAACTTTTTTTAGTCTTTTATTCATTATTTTAGACTTATGTGATGATATTTCAAGTTTTCCTCAAATTTATATTGGCACGCTTATTGCTTATATAACTCAACGAGGTGAGAGAAATGACAACTACAATATATAATGAAAGAAAAAATAAAAATAAAAATTCACTCGGACTTACAGCATTAATTTCACTTGGAATTAGTTGCACATTTGGAGCTTCATGGCTTGTTATGGGTGGTATATGGCTTGAAGAAGCTGGTGGTCCAATTAATGCAATAATAAGTTTTATAATTTATACAGCGATAATACTTGTTATCGCTAAGTCGTATTTGAAGATATCACATATACTTCCCAAAGCAATGGGTGAGGCTGATTATGCTAAAGCGGCTTTTGGTAACAAAGCATCATTCCTTGCTGGATGGAGCAGTCTACTTGTAAACACACTTTTATGTGCTTGGCAAAGCATATCAATTTCCAAAATGTTAGGATATCTACTTAAAGACAAATTCACATTTAAGGTTCTTTATATTATTGGTGGATATGAAATAACAACTTTTTCTTTAGCACTTGGCATTATTCTTATATTTATAGTAGCTGGTCTTCAAATTAAAGGCAATTCATCACTCGTAAAATTATCAATGGCTATCTCAATCATTGTATTTGTTATAGTATTAATTACAATGATATTTTCATTTAAATACTTCAGTATAGATAATCTAACGCCTATTGCTTCAAAGCCTATCTTTGAAGGCACTATGTCACTTATGGTTATACTACCCTTTTCTATTGCCGGTTGGGAAACAATTGCTAAAGGATCAGCAGCTAGTAATTCATCGGATCCAAAATTACTAAAGCGAGCAATGTATTCATCAATACTTATTAGTTCGTTTTTATATTTATTTATACTTATTTACCAAGCTGGTATACTTCCATGGCAAACAAATATATCTGAAGTATTACCTTATGTATCAAGCTTAAGACAGGTTATGAAAAACAATTTTTTAGGACTACTAATAATTATAGCCGCAGCATTCAATATAGTTGGTGTATATAATGGCATGCTATTTGGAGCAGTTAAATCGCTTGTTCTCCTAAGTCAAAATGGTTATTTACCAGAGTCACTTACCAAAGTATCACCTAAAACGAAGACACATGTAAATGCTATACTAACAATATCATCATTAATACTTTTTGTTCCATTTATTGGTGAAGCTGCGTTTAAACCAGTTATTAACGCAACTGCATTTATATATATTTTGCTATGGTTATCAACTGTTATTTCTTGTATAAAGCTTAATAATCAAAAGAAAGAAAGTTACGCGCTTATTACATATCTTAAAAACCCTTCACTAATTTGTGTATCCCTACTCGGTTTTGCTATGATCTTACCATTTAGTCCTGGTGCACTTAGCATCAAAGAATTTGTTATGGTTTTATCGCTTTATGCATTTGGAATGATTGTTTACATACTACATAACCAATATAAATTCATTAAACGAGATAGAGGAAGACGTATTAAATTTAACTATATTGATTAGTAAAATTTAAATAGTTACATGAAAATTTTAGTTAAAACTTATATCTAAAAAAGGGGTTATTTAAAATAGCTCCTTTTCTAATTAATGTAACAAAGTTTTATTAAGACGTTACTTTTATAAGCTGTGCTCATTTTTATATTTTCTTATTAGTCTAGTAGCTCTACTTTGAGATATTTTAAGCTTATCAGCAACAATATAAGAACTATTATACTTAGAATATGCATTTATTATAACTGACTTCTCTATAGTTGCAATCGCACCATCTAGAGTATCAAATTCTTCACTTAGTTTTTCAATTGCAACATTTTGAATTGTAATTGGCAGTTCATACTCTTTTATTTCATCATCAGTTGATGTTAAAATCAATTGCTCGATAAGATGCTGAAGTTCACGTATATTACCTGGCCAGCTATGATTTTTAAGTATCTCTATAGCAGCTTCATTCATATGCTTTTCTGTTTTGTAAAATGAATTAAACTTAGCAACAAAATGATTTACTAATCCAAATATATCCTCACTTCTTTCTCTAAGTGGTGGCATATCAATCTCAATTACTTTTAATCTATAGAATAAGTCTTTTCTAAAATGTCCACTATTAACCAACTCTTCGAGATTTGCGTTAGTTGCTGCAACAATTCTAATATCAACTTTTCTATATTCATTAGCACCAACTGGTTTATATTTTTTATCTTGAATAAGTTCAAGTAATTTTGCTTGTAATGCAATAGAAATTTCGCCTATTTCATCAAGAAATAAAGTTCCGTTATTAGCAAGTTCAACAAGACCAACTTTCCCCCCCTTAAGAGCTCCAGTAAAAGCTCCACCACTGTATCCAAAAAGCTCAGATTCAAATAAATTTTCTGGTATAGTCGTACAGTTTAAAGATATAAAAGGGCTATCTCGTCTAGTACTGCTCTTATGAATATACTTTGCTAAAAATGATTTGCCAGTTCCAGATTCACCTGTGATTAAGATAGTGGGATTTGTTGAATTTAATCGATCTATTAACTTCATAGTCTTGCCCATAATATCACCAGTGTAAATCATTTGCTCAACATCATCCATCTCATGTCTTCTTAGTTCTTCAATTTCACTCATATATTTTATCATCTGCTCATGTGTATTTTTAAGTGTATCTTTAACCATTACAAGTTCAGTTACATCTCTACAGTTTTCAACTATAATTCTTATTTCTCCATGTTCATCAAACTCTGGTGTTGCAGTTACTAACAATTCTCTTCCCACATGTGTTTTTTGTCTTATAGTTACTCTTTCTTTTTTACGCAGAACAACATCTATAGCCGTTACATCACAATATCCATTTTCAATTAAATAATTTGTGTGTTTTCCAATAATCTCGTCTCTTTTCATTCCATAATTCTCTTCAAATTTCTTATTACAATATATTGCAATGCCTTTTCCATCTGTTACATATATTTCATCATGCGAACACTCGAGTATTGACTTATAAAACTCTAACTCAGTAAAAATATGATCACATCCTTTTTTTTCGTCTAAAATCATTATAATTACATTTTAGCATATTTTGTATTATTAAGTTTAAAATGACCTATATAAATACAGGTCATTTTAATTTTTTATATGTTTTCAACCCCGACTTAAATATTTAATACAAGAAACCTTATATTATATTATTTTAAGTTAAAGTTAAGCTTTTTCTGCTATAAATTATGAAGCTTTTTTTTCTGTATTAATATCTTTATTCTTTGAAGCCGCTCTAAGCATAGTTGCAGATGTATAGAAGATTACTCCGATAACTAACCACTTTAAGATGTTAAGAGGTAATGATTTTACGATGTAAGCTGCGATTAAAACTCCAACAGCTCCAGCAATAGTAATAACTAAAGATGCTTTTTTATCATATGCTCCTTCTTTAATAAACTTAGCAGAAGCTACTGGCATCAAGAATGCACAAGAACCCATCATAATTGGGAATGCAACTCTTGGTGACATTCCAAGGAAGTATATAAGAGCCATGTTTGGAGCGTATAGTCCAATACCAGCAGTCATAAGTGCACCTAATACAAAGTTAGCAACAACAGCAATGATTAGCTTTGCTCCAGTTAAACCAATTGCTTCTCCGCCACCTGGTAACCAGCCCATTTGAGCAGATAACATTAGGAATGCAGTAATAAATAATGCAAAACCCATAACAACTTGAATTGTTCTCTCAGGAAGTTTAGATACTACTCCAGCTCCAAGGAAAGCTCCGACTGTAGCAGCAACTAACATACTAATTAATGTTACTGGATCAACTTCGATAACTTTTATAAAAATAAATGCTTCCATAACTACAGGAATCGTCATAGCAACGTTTAATGTACCAGGAAGTGTTCTATCTTTTGTTTGTTTCATACCTTTTAATAATGCAGTAGTTGGTGCAAATGAACCTATTCCAAGTGTATCAAAGAAGTTTACTACAAATCCTATAAATGTTAATTTAGGAACTGAGTTATCTTCCATATTATTTTTGTTTGCCACTAAATCTTTAGCAAATATCCCACCAAATCCTAAAGTAATAGCCATAAGTGAACCAAGTACATAAGTAATCATAAATAACCTCCAAGTTAATTTAATAATAAATCAGTATTGCAATATCCTAGCTTTACTCCCCCTACTTCAATGTAAATCCGTACTTGACTGGATCTTCAGGATCAATTACAAAATGATTAAATCCTGTTATATATGCCGAACCTGAAATTTCAGGAATTACAGCATCATAATCACCAACTTTTGTTTGTCCAAGTATTTTCCCTTTAAATAAGGTTCCTAGTATACTTTCATATACAAATACTTGATTCTCCTTTAGCTTTCCTTTGGCATGTAAGGTTGCAAGTTTAGCACTTGTTCCAGTTCCACAAGGAGAACGATCTACTTGTCCTTGTCCGAAAATAACAACGTTTTTATAATCAGCATCTGAATGCGTTGGAGCTCCGTAAAATTCAATTAGATCAACAGTATTAATATGCTTTAATAAAGGATGCTCAACTTCAACATGTTTGTTAATTTCATCTCTCATAAGAAGACCTAAATCACAAAGTTTTGATGAATTCTTAGGTTCTATAGTAATTCCAAATTGCTCTGAATTTACTATTGCAAAGAAACTTCCACCAAATGAAATATCATAGTTGATTGTTCCATATCCATCCACTTCAATTGATAAATCTTTTTTATATAGAAATGCTGGTACGTTTACAATTGAAACTTCTTTAACTTTACCATTATCCACACGAGCTTTAGTTGCTATAAGTCCAGCTGGCGTATCCATAGTAACAGTTGTATAGGGCTCAACTGACTCAACCATACCTGTTTCAATCGCTACAGTTACAGCACCAATTGAACCATGACCACACATGTTAAGATATCCACCGCCATCCATAAATATAATTCCAAAATCTGCTTCAGTATTTACTGGTGGAGTAAGGATAGATCCGAACATATCACTATGTCCTCTTGGTTCTAACATTACTGCTGTTCTTATTTCATCCATGTTATTTTCTAAGTAGCTTTTTTTATCAGCCATACTTAAACCTGGAATATTTGGAATACCACCCGTAATTATTCTTGTGGGTTCTCCCATTGTATGAGAATCAACGGCGTTGATACTTCTAATTACTCTCATAAAACAGCCTCCTAATTTTATCTAATATATAACATTTTCTATCTTTTATTTATATTGTTTTTATCATTTTCTGATTTAATTTACTAAATTTATCGCATTTTTAGCTTAAGAAGTGCAAGTGCTTTCTTTGCATCTAAAGCTGTAAGATTATTTTCACCAAGAACTTCTGTTTCTATTCCGGCTTCTGACTTATTAATGTCTACAATAGTATCCATATATTTATTTGTAACAACAAATTTACCTTGAGTTCCAACAAAGCTAACACCAACAAGTGGTACACCTAAAAGTCCTATTTTTTCAATGGTATTAGAAAAATCAACATGCGAGTTTCCCCAACCATCAACTGAAATAATTACTCCATCTGCCCGACTTGCCTCTATAATAGATGCAACACGCTCTCCCACAAATAATTTATCACTGTTATCTTGAGGCGTTCCTACAATTACAATTCCTGCAAGTTCCACATCCAGATCCTTTGATAAAATGTCTATAAGCGGATCTCTAAAGTGATGTAGAGTTGTTTCTTTTGTCGATGGCCCTATTCCCACTTTAAAACCTCCTATGTTAGTGCTCTAATTGCACCATCTCTATACTCGTTTGCTGATAATAGAATTGGAACATTTGCTAAATCAATTATCGATCGACCGCCTTTATATCCACTTGGCTCGTCTGGAAAAATCAGATTATCATACATGGCACCTTGACCAGCAACTTGCTTTACGATATAAACTCGTTTTTTGCTAGTATTCCAAACATCTTCAAACTTATGTACTTCATCAGATTCCCTACCATCTAACTTCTTTAATTCTTCACGTATAGCCTGTATGAAAACATCACTATACTTAAATGCTGAATTAACTAAAGTACGATTAAAGTTATGATTATCTTTTAAAGTAACATCAATATGAATTATAA
>JBARWW010000226.1:0-10320 GCA_049647005.1 Acidaminobacteraceae bacterium
GCAGAACATGGTGAAGAACTTATGAAAATAGCTAAAGCAAACAATGTAAGTCTTATGTTTGAAGCAAGCGTTGGTGGCGGAATACCAATCCTTAAACCGCTAAAAGAATGTCTTGGTGGCAATAGAATTGATTCTATAGTTGCAATCATAAATGGTACTACTAACTTCATACTTTCTAAAATGTATGACGAAAACATGGGATATGAAGACGCCCTAAAACTTGCACAGGATGCTGGTTTTGCAGAATCTGATCCAACTTCGGATGTAGAAGGTCTTGACGCTGGAAGAAAAATTTCAATCCTATCATCACTTGCCTATGAGAAACGAATTGACTGGAGAAAAGTAGTTACTAAAGGAATTACAAAACTTGATATACAAGATATTACCAATGCAAAAGCTATAAAGTCTAAGATTAAACTTCTTGCTATTTCAAAGAGAATCGATGATCAGGTTCATCTATCAGTTAGGCCTGTTTATGTTCCTAAAAACTCATCTATCGGTAAAATTGATAACGAATTTAATGGTGTAATCATAGATGGCGACTCTGTTGGAAATCTAATGTTCTATGGAAAAGGGGCTGGCAGGTTACCTACTGCAAGTTCAATCTTTGGCGATTTAGTAGATATCATTCAAAATAGAACAGATCTTAGTAACGTTGTATTATCAAACGATTTTACACTGGCTTTATCTTACCCTATAAAATCAAAATGGGTTCTTAGGTTAATGGCCAGTAATATCAATGATACTATTGAAGAATTATTTGGATACTTCAATGACATTACAATAAACATAAATAAATCAGAAAATAAAAACTTACTGTTTGCTACAGTAGATAACTTAACTGAGAGTGAACTTGAAAATATCGTTGCAAGCATCTCTTCTGCATCCTTTGTAGTAGATAAATATACTTTAATGTATGAATAATCATATTTGTCATATAAGTTTATTAAAATAATCAAATACGGCAAATATATATGACAATCCATCACATGCTTTAATAGGAGGAATTATAAATGTATAAAGGACTAATCGATAGATATAGAGAGTTTTTACCAGTTTCAGAAGATACAAAAATAATCTCTTTATCAGAGGGTAACACTCCTCTTATAAGAGCTACTAATCTAGAAAAAGTTTTTCCAGACATTGAGATCTACTTAAAGTATGATGGCCTTAATCCAACTGGTTCTTTTAAGGATAGAGGAATGACAATGGCTGTTACTAAGGCTGTAGAAAGTGGTTCTAAGGCTGTTATATGTGCTTCTACTGGAAACACATCAGCCGCAGCTGCAGCTTACGCTGCAAAAGCGGGTATTAAGTGTGTAGTTATTATCCCTGATAATAAAATCGCACTTGGTAAATTGGCGCAAGCAATCGCTTATGGAGCTAAGATTATTACTATTAAAGGGAACTTTGATGACGCTCTTAATATTGTTAAAGAAGTTAGTGAGAAACACCCAATAACTATGGTTAACTCAATTAACCCATATAGAATTGAAGGACAAAAAACTGCTGCCTTTGAGGTTTGTGAAGACCTTGGAGACGCTCCAGATTATCTGTGTATTCCTGTTGGAAACGCAGGCAATATTACAGCATACTGGAAAGGTTTTAAGGAGTACAAAAGTCTTGGAAAATCTACAAAGCTTCCAAAATTATTTGGCTTCCAAGCTGCCGGTTCAGCTCCAATAGTAGATAAAAAAATAATTGAAAATCCTGATACTATAGCAACAGCTATAAGAATTGGAAATCCAGCAAGTTGGGATAAGGCTCTTAGTGCTCTTGAAGAATCTAGCGGATATATTGATAAAAGAGAAGATGATAAAATCCTAGAAGCTTATCAGTTACTTGCTTCTAGCGAAGGTATCTTTGCAGAACCAGCTTCATGTATCTCTATAGCTGGACTTAAGTTAGCATACGAGTCAGGAAAAATCGAAAAAGGAAGTAAGGTTGTCTGTGTACTTACTGGAAATGGATTAAAAGATCCTGATATAGCTGTAAGTTTAAGTAATAACTTAACGGTTTACGAAAATGATTATAATGTGCTTGAAAAAGTGATACTAGAATAATGTTATTTATAAAAGTACCCGCTACAACTGCAAATATCGGTCCTGGATTTGATGCTATGGGCATAGCTCTTAATCTTTTTAATTCAGTTGAAATTGAAAAGTCAGAGTCAAAATCTTTTGACTGGAATAACACAGATGTCAGTTTAAGCGAAAAAGAAAATCTAATCATACAATCACTAGAGTATACCTTAAATAAATGTGAATTTTTTAGCGGTTATGCTATAAAAGCAATCGACATGCATATACCGGTCTCTCGTGGTCTTGGTAGCAGCGCAGCATCAGTTGTACTTGGAATACTATGTGCCAATTACCTTATGGATTATAAACTTAATGATAATCAGATGCTTGAAATTGCAAATGAACTTGAGGGCCACCCGGATAATGTAGCTCCAGCACTTTTTGGCGGTATGATAACTTCTGTTGTTAAAGATAATAAAGTCTACTCATCAAATATAAAAGTTCCAGAACTACTTAAATTTATGGTAACCATTCCGAATTTCAAGTTAAGTACCGAGCACGCACGAGCTGCTCTACCTAGTTCTTATTCAAGGGCTGATTGTGTATTTAACATCTCAAGAGCGGCTCTTTTAATTAGTTCGCTTGTAAATAGTGAGTTAGATAATCTTAGGGTTGCACTTGAAGATAAAATTCATCAGTCATATAGGCTTCCACTTATTAACTTTGGTAAAGAATATATAGAGCACTCTCAAAAAAACGGCTCTTTAGGTGAGTTTATAAGCGGAGCTGGCCCAACTATGATAAGTCTAATTAATGAAGATGAAGAAATATTTATTAATAATACGAAGAATTTTTTTAGTGATAACGATTTAGTTTGGGATATAAAGTCTCTTACTCTAAATACAGATGGTTATCAAATAATGGAGTTATAAATGGCGATCGTAGTTCAAAAATACGGTGGAACTTCTATGGGAGATATCCATCGTATAAAAAATGTTGCAAAACGTGTTGTTGAATCAAAACGTGCTGGTAATAAAATGATAATAGTAGTTTCTGCTATGGGAGATACTACAAATCAATTAGTTGAGAAAGCCTTTGCTATAAACTCAAATCCATCTTCAAGAGAAATGGACATGCTACTCTCAACTGGTGAACAGATTTCTATATCACTTCTTGCAATGGCAATAGAAGAACTTGGAGAAAAAAGTATTTCACTTACAGGTGCAATGTCAGGTATTATAACTGATGAAAATCATAAAAAAGCAAGAATTAGTCAAATAAATCCTGCTAGGGTTTTTAAAGAAATAAAAGATGATAAGATTGTAATCGTAGCTGGCTTCCAAGGAGTATCACTTGAGGGTGATATAACTACGCTTGGACGCGGCGGAAGTGATACTACAGCGGTTGCACTTGCCGCAGCTACAAAAGCTGATCTATGCGAAATTTTTACGGATGTTGATGGTATTTACACTTCTGACCCAAGAATAGTTAAATGTGCTAGCTTTATACCTGAAATTAATTACGATGAGATGCTTGAACTTGCTAAACTTGGTGCAAAAGTACTTCATCCAAGAGCTGTTGAAGTTGCTAGAAAGTATAATGTAGCATTAGTAGTTAGATCGAGTTTTAATGATAATCCTGGAACAAAAGTTGGCGAGGTGGGGAAAATGGAAAAAGTTTTAGTACGCGGAGTTACTGTCGATAAAGATATAGCAAGAATATCGGTTTCAAAAGTGCCAGATCAACCGGGTATCGCTTTTGGTTTATTTGAGCAGCTAGCAAATAATAATATTACTATCGACATGATTATTCAAAATTTAAATAGAGATAAATTTAATGATATTTCATTTACTGTTGCTGAAGAGGACTTAAGTCGTGCACTTGAAATTTCAAATGAACATAGTAAAAAAATTGGCGGTGAGGTTCTTTTTAAAAAACATGTTAGTAAGCTTTCTATTGTAGGTACTGGAATCGCAGGAAGTGCTGGAGTTGCATCTAAGTTATTTGGTGTATTATCTTCACTTGGAATTAACATAGAAATGATCTCTACATCCGAGATAAAAATTTCTTGCATTATTACGGATGAAATGACTGATGAAGCTCTTAGAAAAGTTCATAGTGCATTTGAACTTGATAAATTAGAAATTAAATAGTTTTAAAAAATCAAAAAAGCTGAATTTTGCTATATGCAAAATTCAGCTTTTTATTTAACTTTTTAATTATTTGAATTTAAAATAAAATCCTCTCACCACTAACCATATATATAACTCTCTCACATATATTTGTTGAGTGATCTGCTATACGCTCAAGATATCTACCAACTAAAAGTAGATGTATAACCTGCGACATAACTGTTCCATTACTTGCTATTATATTTAGTAGATCTGTATACACTCTTTCGTATAAAAAATCTACTTCATCATCCTTAATAGCTGTTTGTTTTGCAAGCTCAACATCCTCTTCAATATATGAATCTAAACTTTTCCTAATCATAGTTTTTACTATAGATGCCATCTGTGGTATATCTTTTAATGGCTTAACAAATTCATCACCACCTATTTCACAAGTTACTTTCGCTATATTTACACAGTGGTCACCTATTCGCTCAAGATCAGTTATTATTTTTCCAATTGAACTTATTTTTCTAAGATCTGAAGCAAGAGGGTTTTGCGTTGCTATTAATATCAATGTTTTATTTTCTATATCAATCTCTAAAGTATCAACTAATTCATCCATTTTGATAACTTTTTTTGCAGTTTCAACGTCACGATCAAGCAGTGACGTTATCGCCAAACTAAGCATTTCTTCTACTTCTGCTCCCATTTTTAGTAACATATCTTCGATTTCTTTCATCTGTTCCTGTAAGGCTAATCTCATAAAATCCCCCTAACCGAATCTTCCAGTAATATAATCTTCCGTTTTCTTTACCATCGGCTTTGAAAAAATATCCTTTGTTTTCCCATATTCTATAAGCTCACCCATCAAGAAAAACGCTGTGTTATCAGATATTCTACCAGCTTGTTGCATACTATGCGTTACAATTACTATAGTATAATCCTTTTTTAGCTCTGTAGCAAGGTCTTCTATCTTCATAGTTGCAATTGGGTCAAGAGCGCTTGTAGGCTCATCCATAAGAAGTATATCTGGCTCAACTGCAAGCGCTCTTGCAATACATAGTCTTTGCTGTTGACCACCTGATAGACCAAGTGCACTCTTTTTAAGTCTATCTTTAACTTCATCCCAAAGAGCTGCTTTTCTAAGACTACTTTCAACTATTTCATCTAATTTAACCTTGTTTTTCTCTCCATGCGCACGAGGACCATAAGCTACATTGTCATATATACTCATGGGAAAGGGATTTGGCTTTTGAAATACCATACCAACATGTTTTCTAAGCTCAATTTCATTTATTTCTTTATATATATCTACATCATCAATTTTTACTCGTCCCTCTATTGTTACTCCCTCAACTAGGTCGTTTAGTCTATTAATACTCTTTAAAAAAGTAGATTTACCGCATCCTGAAGGACCAATTAGTGCTGTTATACCCTTGTTCTTTATGTCTATATTTATATTTTTAAGTGCTTGAAAATCTCCATAAAATAAATTCAAATTTTCGATTACAATCTTATTTTCTTTCTCGAAACTCTTCATAGTAGTCATATTCACCTCATAAATTTTCTTATATACTAGTAAGTCTTAACATTAGTATGCTTTTTTTAATGCATTACTTATAACTCTCGAAACAGTATTTATGATAAATACAATTAGTATAAGTACTGTAGCTGTTGCATAAGCCTTATCAAACGATATACCTTCTTTAGCAAGTATATACATATGAACTGAAAGCGTTCTACCTGATTTCATCATACTATCAGCAATCCGCGGAACCATTCCAGCTGTTAAGTAAACAGCTGCGGTCTCACCAATTATCCTACCTGTACTAAGTATAACAGCAACCATTATACCTGGCAAAGCTGATGGAATTATAACTTTTCTAATAGTATAGAACTTTGATGCTCCAAGCCCAAGGCTACCTTCTCTATAATTACTTGGCACTGCTAAAAGAGCTTCTTCTGTTGTACGAATTATAGTTGGTAGTATCATAATTGATACAGTTAGTGCTCCAGATAACATGGACCATCCCATCTTTAAAAATACTACAAAGAACATCATTCCAAATAGACCAAATAATATAGATGGTATACCTGCAAGAGATTCAACCGCAAATCTAATAGCCCTAACTACCTTTCCAGGTTTTGCATACTCGACTAAATACAGTGCACTTATTATACCCACTGGAATCGAAAATATAAGTGAGTAAAATATTAGTATAAGCGTATTTATTATCATTGGAAATATACCTACATTATTTTCACTTGAACTTAAAAATTCAAACGACAATTCGCCTGCACCTTTATAGATTATATAGCCTACAATCCATACCATTATACCTACCGATATAATTCCAGACGTCCATATAAGATACTTCATTATTTTTTCAGTAATTTTATTATTAGTCATATATTTTCCCCTATTTTTATAATTAATGTTTTTTAATTAACCTAGTCATAATAATATTTAATATCATTATAAATACAAATAGTACAACACCAGTTGCAAATAGTGCTTCTTGGTGTAAACCATAAGCATATCCCATTTCAATTGCAATATTGGCAGTTAAGGTTCTAACTCGATCCATAAGAGACCCTGGAATAAGTGGCGAATTACCTGCAACAAGTATAACTGCCATAGTCTCCCCTATAGCTCTTCCTGTTCCAAGTACTATAGCACTAAGTATTCCAGATTTTGCTGCTGGTATCATAACTTTAAAGATCGTATATATATGTGAGCATCCAAGTGCAAGAGATCCTTCTTTATACTGCTTTGGAACAGCTCTAATAGCCGACTCACTAATTGAAACAATTGTTGGGAGTATCATAATAGCTAATATAATCATAACTGCAAGCAGGCTGTTCCCTCCGCCACCAAACATATCATCTAACATAGGTACTATAACTACTAGACCAAAGAAACCATAAAGTACTGATGGAACACCTGCAAGCAAATCAACTGCTGGCCTTACTAATATTTGAACCCAAATTGGTGCTACTTCTGATAGTAGAACAGCTGTTAAAACTCCAAGTGGAACCCCGATTATTAGTGCTCCAAAGGTTCCTAGTAGCGAGGCAACTATCATAGGAAATATACCAAATAAATCAGCTGATGGATTCCAAACTTGTCCAAATATAAAGTTTGAAAATCCTATTTCAAATATTGCAGGCATGCCTTTAATAAATATAAATACACCTATTAACATTATACCAACTACTGCAAGTAAGGATACTGAGAAAAATGATTTTTCTATAATTTTTTCTGCTATTTCTTTCCTTCGTTTTAATCCTTTATCAACCTCTATCATAATAACCTCCAAAACAAGTCTTTTTTTATATTCACTCTCTTTACTTCTTCATTATAATTAATCAACGTTTCGTTCTTATTAATTCAATGTTAAGAGTATGTAAAGTCTTACTATTATATGCAAAAAGAGACTCACTACATTTTTTGTAGTAAATCTCTTTTTGCTTTGTGTATCTTATATTATTTCGGGGGATGTGCAGTTATCTATTTATTTACCGGAATTAGTTTTTCAGCAACTACTTCTTGTCCTTCATCACTTAATATATATTCAATAAATAATTTTTGAAGTTCATTTTCTTCACCATTTGATAACATAAGGAATGGTCTAGAAATTTTATATGATCCATTTACAATGTTTTCTACTGATACATCTATATTATCTACAGATAATGATTTTACAGTTTCATCCATATAAGAAAGTGAAATGTAACCAATTGAATTTTCTTTTGATGCTACATTAGCCTTTACAGCGCCATTACCTTCTGCTATAAGAGCGTCAAGTTTAACTATACTAACCTTTTTACCAGCGTCATTTTTCTCAACTAGATCCATGAGTTCTTCAAATGCACCTCTTGTACCAGAACCTGCTTCTCTTGATACTACTAATATTTCAGCATCACTTCCACCAACTTCGCTCCAATTTCTTATTTTACCTGAAAAAATATCGCTAATCTGTTCTTTTGAGAGATCTGCTACTGGGTTACTAGGATGAATCGCAACAGCTATTCCATCAAAAGCAATTGTATATTCCTTAAGTCCCCAAGTTTTTTCTTCTTCTTTAAGATTTCTTGATGACATACCTATATCAGCTGTAAGATCTTTAGTCGCTTTTACTCCTGCCGATGATCCAATTCCTTGTATATCAATTGTAACCTGAGGATTCATTTCCATAAATGCTGCAGCAAGTTCTTCTGCAATAGGTGTTACTGATGTTGAACCAACAACAATTAAAGAACCCTGAGCACCACTTTCCACTGTTGCTTCGTTAGAATCATCTGTCGTAACTTTTTCTGTCTTAGCAGAACATCCTGCAAGTAGTCCTACTGATAACGCTAATACTAAAGCTACTGATAACATTTTCATAATCTTTGACATTTTAATTTGTCCCCTTTCAATTTATGTTTTATTTGTTTTTTTACTTTTCCTAGCAACTTACAAATTCATTATAACAAGCAAAAGGGCTTTAAGTGTTTAGCTTAAGTTAATGCTAGGTTAAGGTTGTGTAAATTTAAATTCTGTAACAAAAAAGTAGCTACAATCTCCCAATTAGAGATTGCAGCTACTTTTTTCAGTGTTTTTTCATATTATTTAAATACTCTTGATATTGGGATAGATACTATAAATTCACTGCCTTCTCCAAGAACACTCTTCACATTTATATGTCCATTAAATGATAACATTACGTGTTTTACAATGGCAAGTCCAAGACCAGTTCCACCTACATTTCTAGACCTTGCTTTATCAACTCTATAGAATCTCTCAAATAATCTCTCAATGTGCTCATTAGATATTCCTACACCATTATCTTTTACAGATATAATTATTGAATCTTCTTCTCTATAGATTGATAACTTAACCAATCCACCCTCATCTGTATATTTGATTGCATTATCAACTAGGTTGATTAACATCTGCTTAAGCCAACTCTCACTACCATAAATATCTGGCAGATAATCTTCGATTTCAGTTTCAAATTCAATTTGTTTCATAGATGCTAGATTGCCTAACATTTCCCAAACACTTTTTAGAGAATCCGAAATTGATATATTGCTTTTGTTTTCACTTCTTTTATTCTCAATCTCTGATAATACTAGAAGATCTTCAATTAGTGACGTTAGCCTTGTTGTTTCAAGATCTATTATATCTAAAAACTTAGTACGCACTTCCCTATTTTCAGCAGCTCCGTTCTGAAGTGTTTCAACAAACCCTCTAATTGATGTAAGTGGTGTTTTAAGTTCATGCGAAACATTGGCAACAAAGTCCTTTCTCATATTTTCTAGTTTTCTAATTTCTGTTATATCTTCTATTATTATAAGTACTCCTAATTTTTCATTTTCGCTTATAATTGTATTTGTATATAAGTTTAAGGTCCTGTGTTTAGGTTCGTATATCTCGATTTCTATCTTAGATGTACCATTTCCATTTAGTAGTCCTTCAATCTTTTCATCTAATTCATTATTTCTAAGAACACTAAGTATATTTTTACCTGTCACCCTAGCCTCCGTTATCTGAAATAATTCCTCAGCGGATGGGTTTATAAACATGATATTTTTTGCATTATCAAGTGCAATAACTCCATTTAGCATACTAGATAGTATTGAATCCATTTCCTCTGCATTATTGTTCATCTCGCGTATCTTTTTTTCTAGTTGGCTACTCATTATATTGAAGTTCTCCGCAAGTTCACCAAGTTCGTCATTTGAATTTATATTTACTTTTTCTTTTAAATTACCAAATGCAATCTTCTTAGTTGCTTTATTTAATTCAATAATTGGTTTAACTATTGATGATATAAACCTTGAGCCTAGTAACTGAGCAACAACTAGTCCTGCTACAATTGATATTAGAATCTGTTTTATTAGATTTATATTATAACTATTTATAGTTTCAAGTGGAACTGACAATCTTACCACCTTATCTACAACTCCATTTTTTATTGATGGCATAGCAACATAATAAAGATCTTTTTCAAGTGTATTTGAGTATCTTTTACTACTGCCTATCTCACCCGAAAAAGCTGCCAAAACTTCAGCACGCCTTCCGTGGTTCTCGAGCTTGCTCGCATCGTCTTTAAAATCCGAAGCATGCGAGACACTTCCGTCTGTTTCAATTATAGTAACTCGTAGATTGATTTGCTTTGAGACTCTCTTTATATCGG
>JBARWW010000227.1:0-5756 GCA_049647005.1 Acidaminobacteraceae bacterium
GATATACTGTACGTATAAAGGTCATTTGTGTAGACATCTTATCTACAACAATCATGGCGTAAGCTAAAAAAACTGCAAGGCCAGCAGTTGGAATGTATCCACTCACATAACCAGCAGTCAATATACCAAATAATAGATATACTACTACAAATGATATACCATCAAGATAAAGCAACTTCTTTACACCATATTTATCTAGCCATCTTCCAAGAGTTGGTATAAAGAATATACCTATAAAGGATCCTATAATAGCAAGCATAGCTAGAGTATCTGCTTTCTTATCAAGTAATTCAATTAGAACCCATGGTCCATAAACAAGCATAATCTGCTTTTGAACTCCAAATAGAATAACTAGCATATAATAAAGCTTATATTCTTTCCTATATACATATTTCATCTTTTGCTTTGGAGTAGATGGAATATGGCTAATCTTATGTAAATATATTAGGAAACCTATAGCTACTAAAGAAAGTCCGCCCGATAATATAAATGGCCACTTAATTTTAGTAGTAAAATCGAATATATTAGTTCTAAATCCGGCAAATATAATAAGAGCTGCAACCATTGTAAACATTGTATATATTCCCTTAAATTGTCCCATACGTTTACCGAGATTTTCATCCTCTACGAGCGACATTGCTATACTATCTGATAATGGTTTAAACAGATGCATTCCCATAGAATTAATAAATAAAAACACAAGCATAATTGAAAACGATGGAGTAAGTAGTCCAAGTGCCATAACTCCTATAAAACCAAGTATCTGAGCAACTATAGCTACCCTTATATCATGTAGAAAGGACAATGCTCCAAGTACAAGTATAGTAAGTATACCTGGTAGTTCTCTTGGAAACTCTATAATTCCCCTTTGAAAAGCAGTTACATCGTATACATCTTTTAGATAGTTAGATATTATACTATGACTAAATCCAAGCGACACTGCTGTTATTGATATTATAATTATGTATATCTTTATTTCTTTTTTCATACCCCTAAATTCTTTTAACCCCATCATAATTGTCCCCTACTTTCAAATATCTATATGTATAGTTACCTTTATATATTACTTTATATATTAACATAAATAAGACTTATTTACATAGAAAGTAAGTGTCCCTAAATAGATTGTTTCTAAAACACTACGATACTCAATTCAATCTATGATAAAATATAAACACCTAAGGGGGACAATTAAAATGACTTATAAAAAAAATGGAGTGTATAACACAGTTTGTCCAAGGGACTGCTATGGTGTATGCTCTTTAAAAGTAACTATAGAAGATAATCAAGTAAGGAAAGTTATTGGGAACACTAATAATAAGAATTCAGATGGACATATATGTCTTAAAGGTGCGTCTTATGCCAAGAGGATATATCACCCAGATAGAGTTACTCATCCCATGCTAAAAGATAAAGATACAGGTCTATTTAATGAAGTTTCATGGGAATTAGCTTACCAAATGATTAAAGATAAATTAAATACATATAAACTTAAGTATGGTTCGCAATCTATAATGTATCTTTCTGGTTGGGGACATACCGGTGTCTTTAATAGCTACGCTAATAGCTTCTGGTCACAGTTTGGAATTGTTTCTTCAACATACGGAAGTCTATGTATGGCTGGTGGTAAAGCTGGTATCAAATACACATATGGTAATGATATTAAGCATAGTAGTAATAGTACTCTTATAAATGCTAAGTTAATTATAGTATGGGGAGCAAATCCCGCTAACACAAACATCCATAGAATGAGAAATATAAAATTAGCTATCAAAAATGGATCAAAGCTAATTGTCGTAGACCCTAGAATAAGTGAGAGCATGACTAGTTGCTCACTAAATATACATCCACGTCCAGGAACAGATGCCCTTTTAGCTACTGCAATTGCAAAGCTTATAATTGAACGAAATATCTGTGATTATGACTTTATAGAAAAAAATGTACTAGGTTTTGATGAGTATAAAAAGAACTTAGATAATTATACTCTTGATGATATTGTTGAAAAAACTAATGTAAGTCTCTCTCAAATATCAAAAATTGTAGACTTAATTGAAGAAAGTCCTATATATGCTTTAGTTTCAGGTACTGGCAAATCTAGATATACAAATGCTGGTCAGACTGAACGTGCTATATGTATACTACCTGCACTCACTGGTTCAATCGGAAAAATCGCTAGTGGCTTTTACTTTAGTGATGGTCAACAAGCAAATTTAATCTGGCCCTATATACCAGAGCAAGCTTATGATATGAAATCTGATATACATGTTGGAATGCTTGCATATGAGCTAGATAAGCAAACACCTGATATTAAAATGATGTGGATTGAAAAGGCTAATCCTGTTACAAGTTCACCTGATGTAAATGCTTTTAAAAAAGCCTTTGAAAAACTTGAGTTTATAGTTACAGTTGAGCACTTTATGAGTGACACTGCTCTTTTATCTGATTTAGTTCTACCAAGTGCAATGTTTTCAGAAAAGGATGACCTACACTGTGTCTATGGTGATTCCTACATACATCTACTTCAAAAACTTACAGATCCAGTTGGAGAGTGTAAGAGTGAGCCCGAGATTTACAGAGAGCTTGGTGATAAGTTAGGAATGAATTTATCATATCTTCCTATTATAAATGAAGATATGATAAATAAATTATTAGATTTTAACCATATAAATACTAGTTATCATCAACTATCAAAAGAGCCGTATTTATCTACAAGTTACACTGATATTGCTTTTAAGGATTTGATTTTCAATACACCAAGTGGAAAAATCGAATTTTATAGTGAATACTTGCTTGCACTTGGCGAGAGTCCATTACCTTTATATAAAGAAACTGTTGAAAGTAAGTATGATTCACCAGAATTATATAAAAAATATCCACTTCACTTTTTAAGTGCACATAGTGCCTATAGAATTAACTCTCAATTTAAAGAAATGAAACTATCAAAAAAACATGATCAAGCAAGAGTACAGATAAATCCAGTAGATTCAGATTTTCGAGGTATAAGTAGTGGTGATAAGTTGAAAATCTACAATGATAGAGGTGAAATTTTTGTTCTATGCGAAATTACTGATGCTGTTTCTCCTGGTCTAATTCACATCTATGAAGGATGGGGTGAAGAATATAACGCTTCTGTTAACAAACTTACTAAGGGACGAAAAACAGACATAGGAAACGGAACTGCATTTCATGACTGTTTAGTTGAAGTTTGCAAAGTATAAATCAATTAAAAATAGCTCACCCTACATTATTTCCATGTAAGGTGAGCTATAATCACTTATTATTTTATATAAATTCGACTTCAAGATTCATATCTGCTACAAGGGCAATTGTTTGATATATGGAGCAGTATTTAGCTGCTAATTCGGCTGACTTTACAAGTCCGTCTTCCTTCTCTGCGTTCTTTATAGATATTTTTACATTAACCCACTCAAGTGTTGTAGGTGTTTCATTTCTTTTCTCACCTGTAACTTCAATATCAACAGAGTCGTAGTTTATATGTTTCTTATTTGCAACATCTAAAAATGTTGCATATAAACATGACGCAAGTGCTCCAAATAACATATCGTAAGGATATACTTCGCCATAACCTGATCCTATTTTAACATTTCCTCTTGGCGTTATAAGTTCACCTTTAAATTCATTTGTAAATTTAATATTGTTCTTTTGAATTGTCATTTCGAAACCTCCAATTGACTGTATTTAAGATTATTAAATATGATTTTAAAATTATATTATCTATATATTAACACATATAATACTCTTTTTATATGTGTTTTGATAACTACTACTTACAACTATTACAATTGAATACTTTGTAAGATATTTGGGTACTAATATACTACTTAACACTTAATTATTAACTTATAGGGTAGGTGACTTATGAAATACAAAATTATTATACTCGCACTTATACTAATGTTCACATTTTTTTTATCTATTCCTTCTGCGTATGCAGATATTACTGGGTCTGAAGATGAAATCACCTCTGATATACCTAGAGACCAGTCAACCTATAATGACTCACATTTTGATTCTATAAATCAAATACTTTTACATAGAATTAAAGAAGAACCTTTTAATTTATATGCAACGATTATTTTTATCCTTGCCATAATTCATACTATGATGATAGGTTTCTTTAAAAATCTTTCTCACAAAGCTCGTGACAAATACAAAATACTTATAGAAAATGGTCTTGTTGACAAAGACTCTACTTCTATAAAAGCTGGTATCTATCATATTTTGTCCGAAATTGAAGTAGTATTTGGTATTTGGACGATTGCACTTGGATTAATCATTACTATATTTTACGATTGGAACACATTCACAAGCTATATAAATGGACTACATTATAATGAACCATTATTTATAATCGTAATTATGACTATTGCTTCAAGTAGACCCATACTGAAATTTTTCGAACTAGCAATGTGGAAATTCGTTAAATTATTTGGAGGTACACTTGAAGTTTGGTGGCTTACCATCTTAATTATTGGTCCATTACTAGGCTCACTTATAACCGAGCCTGCTGCTATGACAATTTCTGCATATATTCTTGCAGAGAAATTTTATAGAATTGAACCATCTAAGAAACTTAAGTACGCTACTCTTGCTCTACTTTTTGTTAATATCTCAATCGGTGGTTCGTTAACAAATTTTGCTGCACCTCCTATACTCCTAGTTGCTGAACCTTGGGACTGGAGTATATCATTCATGTTTCTAACATTTGGTTGGAAAGCAATTGTTGCAATTCTTTTATCAACGACTACTTATTTCTTATTATTAAAAAAAGATTTTGAAGATATGCATGAAGCCTTTGAAAATTATAAGTATAAGAAATATATACAACACAGATTTATTAGTAAAAAAGAACTTAACGATAGCTTTGATGAGCTTAGTTTACTTGTAAGTAGAAATACTAAATTTTTTAGTGAACTTAATGCATATGGTAGCATTCTAAAAGAACGTATCAAAGATCTCGCAATAGAAAATTTATCAAATGAAGAAATAGTTAAATTGGATATAGAAAATGCTATAGATGAGAAATACGAAAGTATTCAGTTGCTTGAGCTTCAAAGAATAGTACCTGGACTATTACCAGAAGAGCATAGACCAAAATATTGGGATTTAAACTGGGATCATAGAGAAGATATCGTTCCTCTTTGGGTTATATTAGTCCATATTGGTTTTCTAATTTGGACAGTTGCAAATGCAGATACACCAGCATTATTTTTAGGAGGATTTTTATTCTACTTAGGCTTTTTCCAAGTTACTTCGTTTTATCAGAATCGACTTGACCTAAAGCCTGCACTACTTGTAGCATTTTTCCTTGCAGGACTAATTATACATGGAACATTGCAGTCTTGGTGGATAAGCCCCCTAATTGCTAATCTACCTGCATTTGGACTTAATATTACTGCAATTGTACTTACTGCTTTTAATGATAACGCATCCATAACATACCTTAGTACCTTAGTACCCAATTTATCAGATAAGCTAAAATACGCACTTGTATCTGGCGCTCTAACAGGTGGTGGACTTACAGTTATTGCAAACGCTCCAAATCCAGTAGGTCAATCAATTTTAAAAAAACATTTCGACAAAGGAATAAGCTCAGTTTCACTTTTAAAATTTGCACTTATTCCAACAGTTATAACTGGATTAATCTTTCTGATTCTATAATAAATTATAGCTTGTGTTTTAAAATAGCCTTATTTTAAAACATAGTAACTTGATATAGACAAGAGACCTCTTTT
>JBARWW010000228.1:0-4282 GCA_049647005.1 Acidaminobacteraceae bacterium
ATAAATAATAAACTTAAAATCAATAAAAAACCGACTGCAACTTTGAATGATAATCCACTGTAATACTTAAAAATATCAACCGCAACTGGCTTTCTAAACTTAATTAGTTCAATATAAGAGTAGTCAATTTTATCAGACTTGGCATTTATATATTCAATATTTGTATATATATTATCGACTGTTGCTTCTGGTAACCGCGATGTTCTAAATACCTCTTCATCATTTATATTTATGATAAGTGGAATTTTAATTGCCTTATTAAATAGAAGTCTAAGTGTTTCAATTTCCATATCATCGAGCACTCCATCCTGCGTGTATTCCTTTAATGTATTTGTTAAAAACTCTATCTTATCCACTCTAGTTTCATTGCTCTGATCAATAACCTGTGTAATCTCTTTATCAAAATGTTCCTTTACAACATTCATATATAATTTAGATAATGAAAGAACTAATATAAATGGGATTATAATAATCGCGAGATAAAAAACCACTATTTTATTTTTAATTTTCATAATCCCACTCCTAATATTTTTATCTAATATTTTTTCATAGAAAACTTTACACTACCATTTTTTCCAGTGTAAACTATATATATTATACTTTCTTTTATACTTTCTTTTATATTTTCAATTATTATTCATATCTCAATGCTTCTATAGGATTAAGTTTAGCAGCCCTTCGTGCTGGATATATTCCAAAGAATATTCCAATACTTGTAGAAAAAGCTACTGCAAGAAGTAGTGACTCTAGGCTAAGTGATGCTTCAATGCCGACTATGTCACTTCCAAGTTTTATAAATACAATTCCAAACATAGAACCAATAAAACCACCTAGTACAGATATAGTAACTGCCTCTATTAAGAACTGCAACATTATATCTATATACTTTGCTCCTAACGCTTTTCTAATACCAATTTCTTTTGTCCTTTCTGTTACAGATACAAGCATTATATTCATAACACCTATACCCCCAACTAGTAGCGATACCCCTGCTATTGCACTTACGAAAAGCGTCATGGTTCCAAGTGTAGAAGTTACCATTTCAATTTTCTCAACCGCACTAAAAATAGAATACTTTTCATCGCCACTATTGCCCTTGCTTCTCTCTATAAATTCTACCACTTTTTCACCAACTTCTGTTGGGTCTTTTTCTGACTTAACAGATAGCATAATTGAATTTACTTCACCCTTTAATGAAAACTTCATATCCATAGTTGTATATGCAAGATAGACGGTTGGACTTGAATATCCAGTTTCATCTTCCGCTTTTTCATAAACTCCAACAATATTATATGAGCTACTGCTTTTTCCACTATTTATTAGAATTTTATTTGTAGTGGACTCTTCACCTGAAAACAATTTCTCTGCAAGACTTGAATCTATTACTACATTATTTTTATATCCATCTATATCAAATTCATTTATGAATCTACCACTTACTATATTTAAATCCAATATATTTTCAGAGTATTTGTTAACCGCATTAAAACTAATGGCAGGTTCACTTATATCTTCAATTATACTAGCCGATTTATTTATACTTGGAACTACCCCATCTAATTCGTCGAGAAAGTTCTCCATAATCTTATCAATATCACTTGTTACAAACTTATCACTTGGTGATTGTGTTACATTTCTAGCATAATTTATATAAACAGTATTTACACCAAGTGACTCAAGACTACTTGCTATATCATCTTGCGTACCATTTCCAAGCGATACTATAGTCACTACTGATGATATTCCTATTATGAGCCCAAGCATAGTTAGAATCGATCTCATTTTATTTGCCCATATTGCTTCTAATGAAATTTTAAATGCTTCATATATATTCAATTTAGAGCCTCCTTATCAGAAACTAAGTGACCGTCTCTAAATGTAAGTATTCTCTTAGACCTATTTGCCACTTCATCTTCATGGGTTACTATTATAATCGTTTTACCAGCCTTATTTAGCGACTCAAATATCTTTAATATCTCTTCTGTAGAGTGTGAATCAAGGTTACCAGTTGGCTCATCAGCAAGTATAATATCCGGATTAGTAACAATAGCTCTAGCTATAGCCACTCTCTGCTTTTGGCCACCTGATAATTCATTTGGTTTATGATGCATTCTATCTGTTAGTCCAACCTTTTCTAGAGCCTCTTTTGCCCTAATCATTCTCTCAGGCTTTGAGATGCCTGCATATACCATACAAAGCTCAACATTTTTAAGCGCACTCACTCGAGGAAGTAGATTGAATGATTGAAATACAAAACCTATTTTTTTATTTCTAACCTCTGCAAGTTCATTATCACTTAGACTCTCAATTTTTGAATTTGTAAGATAGTAATTGCCGCCTGTTGGCTTATCAAGGCATCCAATTATATTCATAAGTGTTGATTTGCCTGATCCACTTGGTCCAATTATAGATATAAATTCTCCACTACATATATCAAAAGAAACTTTTTTTAGTGCTTCTACTTTTATATCACCACTTCCATATGTTTTATCTAGTTGATTTATCTTTATAATTACACTTGAATTAGTTACCACGTTTACCACCTCCATCAGGTCTCACTCCTGTTCCTGGAAGTTTTAATCCGCCTTTCTCAACTGTAAAATTAACCTCTGACATTACAAGTACATTGTCGCCTTCTTTTAACTCATCAGATATAACCTCTATAAATAAATCGCTTTCAATTCCTGTCTCAACAAGAACTTTAGAATTTGTTTTGTCTTCGTTTATCTTAGTAAGGATATATCCCTTACCTGTTTTAATTAAAGCATCGTAAGGTACTACTAAGGCTTTATCCTTTTGCGATATTTGGATGTTTAGTGTTACGGAAAATCCTGGCTTCAATGTTTTATCTGACTCTAAAATTCCAATTTCAACCTTTATATATGATTGATCATCATCAGTTGATCCACTTGGATATACTTTGTTTACAATTCCCTTGTATACTTTTTCGCTATTGCCGTATGGACTTATGCTTACACTTTGGCCTTCCATAAGTTTATATACTTCGTACTCACTTATCTCAACTTCAACTATAAGATCTGAGATATCCATCAAATGCATAACTACTACACCTTCTCGTACAGCTTCACCATCAGCTAAATAAACTTCTGTAACCACTGAATCAAATGGAGCTATTATAGTAGTTTTATCTAGATTTCTATTTAAAATGTCTAGATTCTTATTATGAATCTCAAGAGAAGATTCAAGTATCTTAATCTCACCATTTAAATCAAATGATTCATATCTATTTTTTGCATCTTGATAGTCATTATAAGCCTTATCCATATCTGCTTTAGAGTTGTCCAATTCAAGACTACTAATAGATGACGAGTCGTTTAATATAATATTGGTATCATATGTTTTCTTTTTAGTATCATATGTTGTTTTTGCATTATCATATGAGTTTTTATAAGATAAGTTTCCTTCTTTTTTTAGAGCTGCTAAGTTTGAGTTAGCCTCAAGTACTTGTTGCTCTTTACTAAGTATTAAAAGCTCTATATCTGATTTATCTAGTGTTGCAAGTATGTCGCCAGCTTTAACATTATCTCCGATTTCAACTTTTAAAGTTATACTCTCACTCGCAATTTTCGATACAACATCTGATTCGTTTTTTGATTTAACTCGACCACTAGTATCTATAGATTCACCTATAGTCATGCTTGTAATCGTGTAAGTGGTCGTATTAGCCTCCGCTGCCTCTACTTTATTAATTGACGCACTTGATTTTGTATATCCATAGTAGCCTGCAAGTGCTAATAGTAAAACGAGTAGCGCTATCACCTTTTTATTTTTTAACATATGATCACTCCTTAGTTTTACGATGTATTGTCAAAACATTATTTGTAAAACAATACTTCGTTTAATAAATTAAAAGGCAAATTTTGCACGGCCTTCTCCTATTAACAGCTATTATAAAAGAAAAAAGTAAACCTGAACTTAATCAAAAATAAACTATTTATAAACTTATTAAAAGAAAAAAATGTAAAAGTGTTTATCAAAAATAGAGTAGGGACGTAATTGCTAAGAATTACCTCCCTCTCATTGAACCGTACGTACGGGTCTCGTATACGGCTCTACAACTTATATTCCAACTTTTCTTAGATAATACTCTAAAGGATTGACCAAACCTGGTCTGTCCTTTATTTTCATTTCAAGTAATTTAGGATTAAGGATAAAATTGACCACATTCATAGAACTTTGCCTGTACCAACCCAATCTTGAATTAGCTACTTTAAAGATGCTTTCATGATTAAATCCATTTCTATATTTTCTGTTAACGTAA
>JBARWW010000229.1:0-3028 GCA_049647005.1 Acidaminobacteraceae bacterium
AATAAATATGATGGTAGGCAGATGAGCCCAAGTTTTATTAAGACAAAAATAAAGGAGATGATTTAAATGGATTATAAATTTAAATTTGACACTACAGTTGAAAATACTTGGTGCCCTGGCTGTGGAAACTTTGGAATACAAGATTCACTTAAGCAAGCTCTATTTGAACTTAATCTAAAGCCAAGTGATGTACTTGTAGTTAGTGGAATTGGACAGGCTGCAAAGATGCCACACTATATAAATAGCAATGGCTTTAATGGACTTCACGGACGAGCTCTTCCAGCTGCACTTGGTGCTCACATCGCTAATCCAAGTTTAAAGATAATTGTATCTAGTGGTGATGGTGATAGCTATGGTGAAGGTGGAAATCATTTTCTACACAATATACGCCGAAACATAGATATAGTACATATGGTTCATAATAATCAAATATACGGCTTAACTAAGGGTCAGGGTTCACCAACAACAGATCCGGGTCAAAAAACGTCACTTCAAACAGATGGTGTTATCCTTGATCCTATTAATCCTATAGCGCTTGCTATATCACTAAACTGCTCATTTGTTGCAAGGGCTTTTTCTGGTGATGGCGATCAATTAAAAGATATATTAAAACAAGCTATGGACCACAAAGGTTACTCATATATAGATATACTTCAACCATGCATTAGCTTTAATAAAGTCAACACTTATAAATGGTACAAAGAAAGATCATTTTACTTAGATAAATCATATGATCCATTTGATAGAATTAAAGCATTTGAAACATCGCTTAAATGGGGCGACGACGGAATCGCACTTGGAGTTATATATAAAAATCCAAAGCTACCTTACCTAGATCGACTTTCAGTAAAACCTAGCGAATTTACATCTGATCCAATTAGTTCAATTAAAGATTTTTTAAATGATATGTAAGTTTTAAAAATATATAAACTCTTCTATAAGTATATTTAACTATAGTCAAGAGACTAATAATAATATCTGCAAAAAGATGTATTTTAATAAGTAAATTTACCTACTAGAATACATCTTTTTTATTGTGATAAACTATTAAAATATTTTTTGAGTAGTAGGTAGGACAAACCACCTTTAAGCTCTTTATTTTTAGTAATCTTTGGCTCGCCTATATAAACACCTTGAAGATTTTTATGGTTACTACATTTGTTAAGTTCTCTGTTTATCTCTATATTCATTATATTATTTGCACTATATAGTCCTGATATAAATATAATTTCAGGATTAAGATAATCTACAACTTGAGCTATGCCTCTACCTATTAATTTACCTGTTGATTTCACTGTATTGAGAGCTGCAATCTCACCAATTATAGCGCGTTCATAGATATCATCCCATAATATATCTTCAAGAAAATCTTTTAGAGAGCTATTTATGTCATACTCTGTTGAAGAATTAATTTCTTCACTATATCTTCTATACAGACCTTTCCACGAAAGTGAAGTAGAAAAACAACCATATTTTCCACACTTACATTTAAGTCCATTTTCTTCTATTTTGATATGATTTAAACTTCCAGCTCCATTATTATACCCATGAAAAAACTCTCCATTAACAAGCATTGAATGTATTACATTTTCATCGATGTTAAGATAATATATATTATTTTCAATAGTCGAATTACCAAATACAATTTCGTTAGATATGTAAGAATCTCCACACTCTATAACATATGTTTCAATATCAAATGTATTTTGAACATCTATTATAAGTTCATTGTAATAGTGCTTTGCTCCAAATACTTTATCAATAACTTTATTATCTATTACCGAACCATTTACTACAAATACAATATCTTCAATAATTCTATTTTTTTCATTTAAAAAAGATATATTCTTGCCAATTATAGCTTGAATACTCTTATAATTTTTCGCTATAGAGATATTTTTATCTATAGGAATACTTTCTTTCATATTGATATTGCCTTTAAAATCCATAATTCCAAGCAGTACACTTTTACTATGACAATATGCAATAAGAGAGAATCGCTTGGTGCAGTCTATAAAAAGGGCATTTGCAAATTTTGTACTGTTTTTTTTAGGAACTAATTTTTCTATTATAAAGTTATCTTCAATTAATAAATTAACTATTTTACCTATCCCTGCTGGAGTCAAACCAACAATCTTCGAAAGTTCAAACCTAGAAGTACCTTCATTATCCCATATTGACTTAAAAATAATTTTCCTATTATAATTTTTCATATATTCTTTTGTAATTATCATATATATCCCCTATCTGTTAAACTGAGTTTAACGAATTGTTGATTACATTTTATATTACTTAGTCCAATATGTAAATAATATTTTGTCCGTTACACCTTTTCTTCAAAGAATGTTTTATTTAATATATCTAATACTTCATCTTTATTAGATAAAAATATCTCAACTAAATCTGGATCAAACTTTTTGCCTTTATTTTCTTCAATAAATTCAAATGCTTCATCTATTGATAGTTTACCCCTGTAAACAGTATCACGAGTCATAGTGTCAAATACATCCGCAATAGCTAAAATCCTACCATATAAATGAATATTTTCTCCACTTAGTCCTCTTGGATATCCACTTCCATCAAAGTTTTCATGATGTTCATGGGCTTGAACTGAGGCAACTTGCATAAGTTTTAACTTACTGTATTTTAATATAGAAAATCCTATTTCTGAGTGTTTTTTTACTTCTTCAAGTTCTTCCACAGTCAATTTATCCGGTTTAATAAGTATATTTTGTGCTATACCAATCTTACCTATATCATGCATAGATGCAGATACTTTTAGTAGCTCTGCTATGTCATAATCAATCCCATATTTTATAGCCATTAAAAATACATACTCAGAAACCTTTCTAACATGATGACTATTGCCCTTTGATCTACTTTCAACTACTTCGCCAAGTTTATAAATTACTTCCTTCTGAGTATTTATAATTCTCTCATTAAGATAAACATTATCAAAGGCAACTGATATATTTGCTGAGAATAAATCAATCATCTCCTTATCAATACTATCGATCTCTCTGATACC
>JBARWW010000230.1:0-21645 GCA_049647005.1 Acidaminobacteraceae bacterium
CTCTATATTAAGTGATTATAATTATAGATAATGAAGTTTTTCCAAAATATATAAGATAATCAACTTTGCATATAAAAAAATTGATATACTATTAAAAGACGTAATAAAATCTTTAAAAAATTCTTAAGAGAAGGTGACAAAGTGATTTTAAAAGGCGGAATTATATATACAATGGAAGACTCAAAACCTTTTATTGGAGACATAAGAGTAGAAAAGGGAATTATAAGAGAGATAGAATACGATATCATGAACTTAAAGGATGAAGAGGTATTTGACTGCGATGGAATGCTTGTATTCCCAGGTTTTATAGATGCTCATACTCATCTTGGACTTGCTGAAAATGGAATTGGTTTTGAGGGCAATGATGTTAATGAAAGATCAAAAGCAATTACTCCAAATGTTAAAGCAATAGATGGTATAAATCCAATGGATGCCTGTTTTGATGAGGGTATTTCCGCTGGTGTTACATCGGTTGGGGTCGGGCCTGGAAGTGCCAATGTAGTTGGTGGAGAATTTACATATATAAAGTTAAGTGGTAATAATATATCAGATATGATTGTTCGTGAGTGCGTAGGTATTAAGTGCTCATTTGGTGAGAATCCCAAGCTTGTTTACGGAAAGAAAGGCAAATCGCCACTAACTAGAATTGCAATAGCTTCTGAACTAAGAAATTTACTATTTAAAGCAAAAGAATACTTAGAGAAAAAAGAAGAACACTTAAAAGAAAACGGTGATTTAAATTTATTTGATAAAAACTATGAACTTGAACCTATGATTAGAGTAATAAAAGGTGAAATTCCTTTAAAAGCACATGCCCATAGAGCAGATGACATACTAAGTGCTATAAGAATTGCAAAAGAATTTGGTGTAGAGCTTACTATTGAACACTGCTCTGATGGACATCTAATTGCAGAACATGTAGCAGCGAGTGGATTTCCAGCTATAGTTGGACCGACATTTGGTCATAGAACAAAGTTTGAAACAAAGAATAAAACATTTAGGACTCCTAATAAATTACACGAAAAAGGTGTAAAGGTTGCGATAACAACAGATCATCCAGTTATACCAATTAGAGAACTTAGAATATGTGGCGCATACGCTGCAAAGTATGGTATGGGGAAAATGGAAGCTCTAAAAGCTATAACGATTTATCCTGCTGAGATTTTAGGAGTATCTGATATAACGGGAAGTCTTAAGGTTGGAAAGATGGCAGATATAGTAGTTTGGGATTCGCATCCATTTGATATATTCTCAGATCCAAAGCTAGTACTTATTGATGGTAAAAAGGTTCTTGTCAGCGAAAAATAGTAGGGGGATTTCTTATGATGATTATAAAAAATGCAAAACTTATTACAATGGAAGAAAAAAACTACGATAATGCTAACATCTTAATTAGAGATGGAAAAATAGAAGTTATAAGCGAGCTTGACATAAGCCTTGAGGGTGCAGAGATCATAGACGCAAATGGGAACTTTGTTTTCCCAGGATTTATAGATGCACACTGTCACCTTGGTATGTGGGAAGATTCTATAGGATTTGAGGGTGCTGATGGTAATGAGATGACAAATCCGATTACACCAGAGCTTAGAGCTATAGATGGAATAAACCCACAAGATAGAACGTTTGAAGAAGCAAGAAATGGTGGGGTTACATCATGTGCTAGTGGTCCTGGTAGTGCAAACATTATAGGTGGTCAGTTTGCGGCAATTAAAACATATGGCAATAATATAGATGATATGATTATAAAAGCACCAATTGCTATGAAGTGTGCATTTGGTGAGAATCCAAAGAGGGTTTACTCAGAGAAAAAGCAAATGCCCTACACTAGAATGGCAATAGCTTCAGAGCTTAGAGCGACTCTTGCAAAGGCATTTGAGTATAAAGCAAAGCTTGAAGCAGCTAAAGACGATCCATCTAAAAAACCAACGTTTGATTTTAAGATGATGGCACTTCAGTCGCTAGTAAATCGTGAGATTCCATTAAAAGCTCATGCTCATAGAGCTGATGATATACTTACTGCTATTAGAATAGCAAAAGAGTTTGATTTAAAACTTACACTTGAGCACTGTACAGAGGGACACCTTATAGTAGACATACTTAAAGAAGAAGGATACCCTGTTGTAGTTGGACCATCATTTGGCCACAGAACGAAGTTTGAGCTTAAAAATACTAGTTTTGAAACAGCTGGTATACTTGCAAACGCAGGAATTGAAGTAGCAATTATGACAGATTCGCCAGTTATACCACTTCATCATCTGCCACTTTGTGCATCTTACGCTGTTAAAGCTGGTATGAAAGAAGAAGATGCTATGAAATCTATAACTATAACGCCAGCAAAGATACTTGGACTTGATGAACAAATAGGAAGTATTAGGGAAGGTAAAGATGCTGACATTGTAATTTGGGATAGGCATCCCCTAGATCTAATGGCAAATGTTCTGTATACAATAATTGATGGCAAAGTAGTATATAAAAAATAAAAAGTAAATTGTATATTTAACCCAATTTTAAGCTAATTTTAATACATTAATGCTAAAATCAGAGTAATTACATTCTCTGATTTTTTTTATGAGTTAGAAAAAAATTCTGCGTGTCATCCTATACAAATTAGCACTCAATCCATTTTTTTAGTATAATAAAATTTGGATATAGTTTAATATTATTACTACATAACGAATCAAATATAATTGATTAATTCATTTACTTACTTATTTATTTATATATGAAAGCTCCTATGTAGTATATTTTAATAGTAGAAATTATGAGGTGTAAAAGTGTTTAATTTAATAACTAAAAATGAAGATGAAACAATAGAACTTGGTAAAAAGATAGGAGCTCTACTAACGATGGGCGACATTGTATGTTTAACTGGTGATTTAGGTGCTGGAAAAACAGCGATTACTAAAGCAATTGCTAGGCAACTCGGCATAGAAGAGCATGTTACAAGTCCAACATTTACTATAGTTAATCAGTACTATGGCAAAGTAAATCTAAACCACTTTGATGTATATAGAATAAATCATGTAGATGAGATGTATGACATAGGTTATGAGGAGTATTTTTACTCTGAGGCAATAAATATAGTAGAATGGGCAAACCTTATTTGGGAATTAATTCCTGATGAACATATATGGATTGATATACGAATTGGTGAAGATCCACTTGAGAGAATATTTACTATTAAATCAAAAGATAAAACGATTACAAAGAGAATAGAGGTGCTTAAATAATGAAGATACTAGGAATAGATACATCAACTCAGGTTGCAAGTGTTGCTGTTATGGATGAGAACATAGTTATAGGTGAGTTTACAATTAACACTAAAAAAACTCATTCGCAAAAGATTATGCCGATGATAGAAAATTTATTATTTAACCTTGAAGTAGACATTAGTGAGATTGATAGAATCGCTGTTGCAAATGGTCCGGGTTCATTTACTGGTGTAAGAATTGGAGTTACCGTTGCAAAAGGACTTGCACATGCACACAAGACAGAGATTGTAACTATGTCAACACTTGCTGCTATGGCATTTAACTACATGGATAGTGATTATATAGTTTGTCCGATGATAGATGCTAGACGTGATCAAGTTTACTCTGCTATATACACATTCGATGGCAATAAACCATCTGTTAAATTTGAAGATGATATTGTAATGATTGACGATTTAATTGAAAAACTTAAAATTGAAGTTGAAAATACTTCTAAGAAGGTTGTTATTCTGGGAGACTGTGTAGAAAAATTTGCTCAGAGGATAGAAGATGCAATTGAAGGTAAGTTAGTATTATCAAGTCCCACGCAGAGAATAACGCGTGGTTCATCAGTTGCATCAGCTTCAAACTATATTGGTGAAAAGACTAATTATAAGGATGCAAAAGTTAATTATCTTAGAGTTACTGAGGCGGAGAGAAACCTTAAAAACAAATAAAATCTGTAGGGGATATTTATATGGGATATATATTTAGAAAAATGCTGGCTTCGGATATAGAAGCTGTTTATATAATTGAGTCAAGGAGTTTTCCAACTCCTTGGAGTATAGAATCTTTTTATAAAGAAATTAATGAAAATAGACTAGCTCATTACTATGTTGTTGAAAACTTGGGTGAAGTTATTGCATATGGTGGCATGTGGGTTATTATTGATGAATCACATATAACTAATATAGCGGTTCTTCCAGAGTATAGAGGCCATGGTGTTGGAAATATTTTAGTGAGTGGTATGGTAGATTTTGCAAAAACTATGGATGTATTTAACATGACGCTTGAAGTTAGAGTTACTAATGAGAGTGCAATTAAATTATATGAAAAGCATGGATTTGAGAGAAGTGGAGTAAGACCTAATTATTATAGAGAAAATAATGAAGATGCATTAATTATGTGGAAAAAATTATAAAGGGGCTACTACTATGAAAGAAAAGTCAAAGAAGAAAAAGATAATAATTGCGCTTGTGATAATTTCTATAATTGCTTTCTTTGGAGTTGCAATATATTTGAGTCAGACAGGTGGCAACAAAGAAGTAGAGAAGATTGTAAAGGTTGAAAATGTTGAAATGATGCCAATCGAATCCAATATATTTACTAATGGAATTATCGTATCAAGCGATAGACGTATAGTAAAAAGTGAAGTAAGTGCTGAAGTAAAAAGCATAAACGCTGAGCTTGGAAATTGGGTAGAAAAAGGTGATGTAATTGTATCTTTTGATACAAGAGACCTAAATAGAAGTTTAGATTCATCTCGTATAAGCCTTGAAATAGCTAGAATAAGGTTAAAAGAATTACAAGCTAGTGGAAATAAAACTTATGATATTAGTCTAAGTAATTCAACTATAAATCTCGAAACTGCTAAGAAAACGCTAGATAATACAAAGCTATTATATGAAGCTGGTTCTGCCTCGAAACAAGAGTATGATAATGCTAAAAAAGCATATGATCTTGCAAATAATGAATACATAATGACAAAGAGGAAGTATGATGGCTACGGAAATGAGTCTCAAATCGAAATAAATAAACTTGAAATTTCATCGAGTGAGTTAAATATAGCAAATCTTGAGGAACAATTAAAATCAACAGATGTAAAAGCACCTATTTCAGGAACAATAACGAATCTTGATATTAATCTCGGCGAAATGATAGCCATGGGATCACCTTTGTTTGTTGTAGAGGATACGAAAAACTTAAAAGTAGAGATTAATATTAGCGAATACGATATAAATGAATTATCGCTTGGACAAGACGTAAAGGTTACTAATGAAGGAAGCCTTAAGGAGTACACTGGAAAGGTATCGTATATAGCTCCGGCTGCTAAAACTCTATCAAATGGTCAAAGCAGTGAAACTATAATTGCAGTTGAAGTTGAAATCACTGATGAAAATACAGATTTTAAACCCAACTACACTGCAAACATAGAAATTAATACTGCTAAAGAAGAAAATGCTCTAGTTGTACCCTACGAGTCTCTTTATACAAATAAAGATGGTGAAAAGATTATATTTATTGCAACTAATGAAGATAGAGCTAAGCAGTTGATTGCTAAAACAGGTATTGAGGGCGACTTAGTTATACAGATATTGAATGAAGAGTTAAACGAAGGGGATAGAATTATTATTAATCCAAATGAAGAATTAAGTGATGGAGATCTCTTAAAGATAAGCGGGGTTAAATAATATGATAACTATGAAAAATCTTTGGAAAGTATATGATACTGGAAAAGTTAAAGTTCCTGCACTCAGAGGTGTAAACCTTAAAATTGAAAAAGGTGATTTTGTTGCTATTGTCGGAGCTTCTGGATCTGGAAAATCTACATTGATGAATATAATTGGTTGCCTAGATAAATCAACAAAGGGGACTTATACTTTAGACTCCTTAGAAACAGAGAATTTAGACGATGAAGCACTTGCCGTTATTAGAAATCAAAAGATAGGTTTTGTATTTCAATCATTTAATTTAATTGCTAGAACTACAGCACTTAGTAATGTAGAACTCCCTATGATATATGGAAGAGTGCACGCTAAAGATAGAATTAGAAGGGCCGAGGAGGCACTTGCTAGAGTGGGACTTGCAGATAGAATGGATCATAGGCCAAATGAATTATCAGGTGGGCAAAAACAAAGGGTAGCAATAGCAAGGGCACTTGTAAATAATCCTGCGATAATTTTAGCGGACGAACCTACAGGAAACCTAGATACAAAATCTTCTGCAGAAATAATGGATATATTTAAGTCTCTTAATGAAGAGGGGGCAACTATTATACTTGTAACTCATGAAAGTGATATAGCAGATCAGGCAAACCGTATAGTAACTTTTCGTGATGGACAAATTATATCTGATATTAGAACTAAAGAGTTTTAGGGGGCCTTAAGTATGAATTTTATTGAAAGCTTAAAGATCTCACTAAATGCAATATGGGTTAATAAGATGAGATCAATGTTAACAATGCTTGGAATAATTATAGGTATATCTTCTGTTATAGCAGTTGTTGCACTTGGAAACGGGAGTGAAGCTGCTATTGGAAAAGAGTTTGAGAGCATTGGAGTTAAAAGAATCTATATAACAACAAACTATGAAAAAGAACTGCAAAGAAAAGATTATATAACACATGAAGATATGAATTCGCTTGAGAGAGTATTTAAAGATAAAATTACGGCTCTTGCTCAAGGTGTAAATACAAGTGGTACAGTAAATAACCGAACTACTAAAAAAGAAGTAAGCGTAAATATAAATGGAGCTGATACTGACTCGATGGACTTACTTAATGTAGAACTTCTTAAAGGAAGATTTATAGTAGATGCTGATATTTTATCAAAAACTAGTGTTGCTATTATAGATGAGAGTTTGGCGATTGATATTTTTGGTAGAAAAGATGTAGTGAGTGAAAAGATAGTGATAGATAGAGGTGGGTCAAGTTTTACTTATGTAGTAGTTGGTATATATGAGATGCCAAAATCATCTCTTAATAACGCCTTTGGCTTTACACCACCTAAAAATATATATGTTCCAATGACAACGCTTGAAAAAAGTCTTGGAATAGGTGATAGAATTTTTGGTATAGATATTAACCTATCTAATGATGCTGACGTTGATAAAGCTATTGAAGATATGACTATGTTCTTAGAGAGAAGGCATAAGGCTGTTGGATCTGATAATTATATTGGATTTTCTGCAGAGCAACAATTAGACATTATAAATAACGTTCTAGGAATACTTACTGCTGTAGTAAGTGCTATTGCAGCCATATCACTTCTTGTAGGTGGTATAGGTGTTATGAATATAATGCTTGTTTCGGTAACAGAGCGTACAAGAGAGATAGGTATAAGAAAGGCACTTGGTGCAAGACACAAAGATATATTAATGCAGTTCTTAGTTGAATCTGTAATTATATCTGGTATAGGTGGAATTATAGGAACCCTGCTCGGAATTGGATTTTCGTATGGTATAGCTTATATGATAAAAATACCACCATCAACAGATGTAAAAACAGTTGTGATTGCTTGGATATTCTCAGCTGGAGTAGGTGTTATATTTGGACTTTATCCAGCAAACAAGGCATCAAAACTTGACCCAATTGACGCACTAAGATATGAATAGGGGGATATAAAATGAATTTAGAGAAAAATGAAAATAAAGAAGAAGTAGAAGTAGAAGTTAAATCCGACATAGAATCAAAAAAACTATTTGATCAAATTCCAGATGATGTTCTAAGTGAATTTTCAGAGGAACTAAGTGAGCCTACTATGGGTCTTATGGAAAGAATTGTAAATATATTTACAAATCCAAAAGAAGTTATGGAAGATGTTAAAATTAAACCTTATACTGCGATCTTAGTTCTTATATTTGCAATTGTTGGATTATTAACAACTCTACCAACACTTTCTATTATAAAAGATAGTATTTTAGATGCTATGCTTTTGCAAGCTGGTGATAATATTGATTCGGCTACACTAGATACTATTTTAAATTATACTGTTATATTCGCGGTTGTAGGAGCGGTTGTAGGATCTGCCTTAGCTCCTTTAATTAGTGGTATGGTATCGCATATAATAGCGATTCTTGTTGGTGGAGAGGGTAAATTTAAGCAGACGGTTGGCATTAACACTATGGCATACACTGTAGTTGCGGTGGGTAGCATCCTTAGGCTTGCTCTTGTTTTAGTTACTAAAAATATGTACGCATCTTTTTCACCAGCCATGTTCCTTGGAGCAAACCCAACGACAAATCCAATCTATGGTATACTTTCTGTAGTTGAGATATTTAACTTAGTATATCTTTATTTTATATATATAGGAATAAAAGTTGTTCATAAGGTATCTAATACTAAAGCTTGGATTATAACACTCCTTCCAACGGTTTTTATAATTCTTATATCTTTAATACCGGTGCTATTATCTAGATAAGGATAAGTTAAAGTGAATTTTATAGATTACATAAGGCTACTTCATAAGTGAAGTAGCCTTTTTTATAATCTGTCGATAAATAAAGCTTTAATCAATTCTGTTTCAAAATAAGTCTACACGGCTATAAAGATTTACTTGTTTTACAAAGAAGGATTAGTATTATATAATTACGAAGAATTATTCGAGAAATTAATCGGTATGTGAGGTGCTAGAAAATGAATAAAGACCTTATAACATTAGGTATAGAAAGTAGTTGCGATGAAACGTCAGCGTCAATCGTAAGAAATGGACGAGAAGTACTTTCCAATATAATATATTCGCAAATAGATATCCATAAGAAATTTGGCGGAGTAGTTCCAGAAGTTGCATCTAGAAACCATGTCGATAAAGTTTCGCAGGTTATAGATGAGGCCTTAGAAGAGGCTAAAATGACAATGACCGATGTAGATGTAATCGGTGCTACGTATGGTCCTGGTCTTGTTGGTGCATTACTTGTTGGTATGACAGAGGCTAAGGCTCTCTCTTACGCCCTAAAGTTACCTCTTGTAGCAGTAAACCATATAGAAGGTCATATATGTGCGAACTTTATAGCGCATAAAGAACTTGAGCCTCCCTTTGTATGCCTTATAGTATCTGGTGGCCATAGTCATATTGTTTATATGGAAGACTATAGTAAATACGAGATCCTTGGAAAGACAAGAGATGATGCAGCGGGTGAAGCATTTGATAAAGTGGCTAGAACGCTTGGTCTTGGATATCCAGGTGGCCCTCTTATAGATGAATTGTCAAAAGTTGGAAATCCGCAGGCGATTGATTTTCCTAGATCTTATCTTGAAAAAGATAGTTTAGATTTTAGCTTTAGTGGGCTTAAGTCAGCAGTTCTTAATTATATAAATTCTTGTAAGATGAAGAAAATAGAGATAAACAATGCTGATGTTGCAGCAAGTTTTCAGGCTTCGGTAGTAGAAGTTTTAAGTGAAAAAGCTATTAGAGCTGCAAAGTTAAAAAATGTGGATAAATTAGTTTTAGCAGGTGGAGTTGCAGCAAACTCAGGACTAAGAGATAATATAAGCTCAAGAGCACGAGAAGAAGGCCTTAGCGTCTATTATCCACCACTTGATTTGTGTACTGATAATGGAGCGATGATTGCCTCAAGCGCTTATTTTGATTATATTAAGGGTTATGAAGCAGATATGTATCTTAATGCAGTTCCAAATCTAAAACTAGGCGAGAAGTATAAAAAAGTATAAAATTAAATAAAAAACTTATCTAACATTATGTAAACCAAGCCTTAAAAATGAAAATTTTCTGAAAATAGGAACATTTTGTGGATTAAACTGTGGATAATGTTAGTAACTTTTTAGAAGTTGGAAAAAGCAATTTATTGTTGTGGATAACTATGTGGATAACGGGTATTAAATGTGGAAAGTTAATTATCGCTTAAAAGACGAAAATGACGAAAGTCAACAAGAATTTTGCTTACTTACCATCTTGTACACAATATATAGTGGTCGTAATAATGCGGCAACAGTATATTGTGTTTTTTATTATAAAAAGATGAAAAAGATTATTTTTTATGGTGGTAGACATAATGTCGAGTGTGTTACTTGACAAATAATTGATTAGCAAGGTTACTTTATGAATTTTAGACTTATAAGAGATTGCACTTGAAAAGATCACTCATTAAAATTAGAAACAGCTCTATACAGATGCTTCTAAGAAAACATTTGTGTGTAGTTGTTCTTTTTGCAAAAAAATAACTACATGGTATTTAATACCATGTAGTTTCAGTAACTATCTATTTAAAGACAGTTTCATTTAATTAAAAATGTTGCTTTATTAAAAATTATTTTGTAATTTGAGTTAAATAAGTAACTATATCGCCAATTTTTTCAAATTTTTCAGCAATTTCATCCGGAATTTCAACGTTAAAGTGATCTTCAAGTCCCATGATGATTTCAACAGCATCTAATGAATCTGCACCTAAATCGTCATGAATAGATGTATCTAAAGTAATGCCACTAGGATCTTTAACTTCTAACTGATCAACAATTAAATTTTTTATAGTTTCAAACATTATAATCCTCCTCGTATAAGTTAAGAGCTAACTTTCAACACTCTTATATTAACAATTATATTTTTATTATATATAAAAATAAATTTATGTCTAGAACTAATTCAAAAATCATAGATTATGACATAAGTTCTTCCCATGTAACATATAACTCATCAATTTCATTTTTTAAAGATTCTATTTTAAGAGAAATTTCCATACTTTTATTATGGTCAGAAAATACTTCCTCTCTACACAATTCATGTTCAAGTTCCTCTATATCAAATTCGTCTTGGTGTATTTTTTCTTCAATATTCTTAATATCGGTCTTTAGTTTTTTTTCTTCTTTAAGTTTATCTTTCTCACGACGTCTCTCATCTTTAACTTGAGTTTTAGTTTTAGGAGCGCTATTTTGTGAAGATTCCGCTTCTATACCTAATAATTCAAGTTCTGCCTTTTTCTCAAGGTAGTAAGAGTAGTTACCAATATATATAGCCACACCATCTTTAGTAAGCTCAAATATCTTGTTACAGACCTTATTAAGAAAATATCTATCATGAGATATGGATACGGTTGTTCCATCGTACTCGTCAAGTGCTCCCTCAAGAGCTTCTTTGCTTGATATGTCTAAGTGGTTAGTAGGCTCATCAAGTAAAAGTACATTTGAGTTTGAAAGCATTAGTTTGAGTAGAGAGAGTCTACCTTTTTCTCCACCAGATAAGTTTGCTATAATTTTAAAAGCATCATCTTCTTTAAAAAGAAAGGCTCCAAGCAAATTTCTAATCTCAGTATTTGTGAATTCAGGTCTCTCGTTTGAAATTTCCTCAACAAGATTATTTTCTGGAGTAAGCCCAGTTTGTTCTTGATCATAGTATCCTATGTTAACATGATGTCCATGTATAATTTCCCCACTAGTCATTGGTATTTCACCAAGTATAGTTCTAAAAAGAGTAGTTTTACCAACACCATTTGGACCTATAAGTCCTATTTTATCGCCATTGTAAATATCAAATTCCAAATTTTCAAAAATCATTTTATCATCAAAGTATTTTGTAAGCTCGCGTGCGCGTAGTACTTCATATCCACTCTTAACTTTTGTCGTAAGTTTGATTTTTGCCTTGTCATTGATTTGCGTTGGCTTCTCTGATATTTCCATCATATCAAGTCGTTTTTCACGGCTGCGTGCGCGCTTAGCAAGTTTTTCAGTACCATGCCCTTTAAATCGTCTTACAATTTCCTCTTGCTTATCAATTTCTTTTTTTTGATTTTCATATTCCTTAAGTTTCTGCTCAAATAGAGCTTTTTTAAAAGTTACAAAAGCACTATAAGTTCCTGGATGCTCAAGGAGAGATTTATTTTCAATTTCAAAAACCTTATTTATAACTTGATCTAGGAAATATCTATCGTGCGAGATAATAAACACGGTACCACTATATTTGCTTATAAAGCCTTCAAGCCACGAGACAGACTTTATGTCAAGGTGGTTGGTAGGTTCGTCAAGAAGAAGAATATCAGGCTTTATAAGTAGTAATTTAGCTAGATTAAGTCTAGACTTTTGACCACCCGATAAAAATTTTACAGGTTTTAGGAAATCTACTTCCTCAAAACCAATTCCTCTTAGTATTCCTCGTATCTCACTCTCATATGCGTATCCATTTAGATCTGTAAATTTATCAACCTTTTCAGAGTATTTTTCAAGTAAAATATGTGGTGGATCAAGTCCCTTTTGCCCAAAATCAGAGATTTCATGTTCAAGAGACCTGATTTCATTACTAAGGTCAATTATATGTTTAAAGACTTCTTTACAATAAGAAAATAGAGTGTCTTCTTCATCAAACTCAACATCTTGCTTTAAATATCCAATTTTAAGGTCTTTGTTAAAAAACAATTCGCCAGAGTCATAAGGTATTTGTTTAGTAAGTATATTAAAAAGTGTTGATTTACCAGTTCCATTGTTTCCTATTAAACCTATTTTGTCACCAACACTAGCGGTAAAACTTATCTTATCAAGGATTAAGTCGATGCCGTAGTATTTGGTCAAATTATTTGTAGATAATGCTATCATTTTAAGACTCCTATCTGTGTATGGTTGATTTAGTTTTTTGCTAATAGTAAATTGCTACATTATTATATCACAGTAAAATTATTCGAATACTTATTAGAGATATATTTTATTAAAAGTTTGTTAAATTAGAGATAAAAGGAAATTAATATATACTTTTAATGATTATTGTATAGGTATAAAAACATGAACAATTTGACACTTGTGATTTCCTAATGATATAATTTGTTAGTTAAAGAAAAATAGAACTTGATTAAATTATAATCAAAAATCAAATTGTGAATATTTTAATTAAAATATCGGAAAAATGTTAACGTTTTACTTTGAAATGGGTATAGTATAAGTAAAGATAATTTAAATGAAGTGCATTATATAAAATTACATATTTTTTAGCGAAATATAAGTAGCTATATTTTAGAGAGTTGGAGTTGATTAATTTGAGTAACAAAATATCTATGGCAGTAATTAAAAGATTACCCAAATATCACAGATATTTACGAGAACTTTTAGACAAAGATATAAAAAGAATATCATCTAAAGAGCTTAGTGAGATAATTGGTTTTACAGCATCACAAATCAGACAAGATTTAAATAATTTTGGTGGATTTGGCCAGCAAGGTTACGGTTATAATGTAGAAGATTTATACGAAGAAATCCAAAAGATACTTGGACTAAGCAAAAACTACAACACGATTATTATTGGAGCTGGTAACCTAGGACAGGCTCTTGCTAACTACAGTAGTTTTGGTAAGTTTGGATTTGACTTAAAAGGTATATTTGATGTTAATCCTAAAATTATAGGGCTTACTTTAAATGATATTCAGGTAATGGATATGGATATTGTTAAAGAATTTACATTAGAAAATAATATTGAAATAGCTTATATATGTACAAATAGATCAAGTGCTCAAAGTGTAGCAGATTTATTAGTAGCAAGCGGTATAAAAGCTATATGGAATTTTGCACCAGTTGATTTAGCAGTTCCAGAAGATGTTGTAGTTGAGAATGTTCATTTAATTGATAACCTTCTTACATTATCATACTTCTTAAAAGACAAGTAAAAAAATGCTAGCGAGATAAATTTCGCTAGCATTTTTAGTACAACAAATACTTATCAAGTAAATTTTGGTGAAATACAATTAAAATATAAAATAAAAATGGGGTACTATAGTGATTAGTCACTATAGTACCCCATTTACTATTTTTAAAAATTTACTTAAAGAGCATTAACCTTTTGCAAATACTGATTGCTTAGCAAACTTAGATCGTTGCATAATATATAGTCCGGCAAATACAAGTAAACCAAAAGCACTAATCATAAGATTTGTTTGAACTAAAGCAAGACCAGTAGCTATAAGAAGAATTCTCATAGGTGCTTTAATATGAGTTAATAAGAATCCTGTAACTCCACCAGCTAGCGAATACATCCCAACAAGTGCGGTAGTAAGAGGAACAGCAACTGTTATAAACTTAGATCCAAGAAGTATAGTAGTATACTGAGGATCAAATACTAAAACAAGTTCTGGAGAAGTTGCAAATACATAAGGTACCAAATAGGCGGCAAAGGCGAGCATGGATGCCTGGACCCCGGTTTTAAATGGATTGGAGGCGGCTATACCTGCACCGGCAAAGGCCGCGAGGGCAACTGGAGGTGTAATGTCAGCTATAATACCAAAATAGAATACAAATAAGTGAGCTGCAAGTACTGGAACGCCAACTGCGACTAGTGCAGGAGCAGCAATTGTAGCTTGAACGATGTAGTTTGCCGTAGTTGGCATACCCATACCAAGAACGATTGATGCGATCATAGTAAGGAACATAGTAAGTAAAATACTTCCACCAGCTAAATCAACTATACCGTTTGCAAACTTAATTCCAAGACCAGTAAGAGTAACAACACCAACTATGATACCAGCACTAGCACATGCCATAACCACAGGAAGCGCACTTCTAGCACCTTCTTCAAGACCCATAACTATATCTTTAAATTTAAAAGACGCTTCTTCGTCAATACGGTCATGAATAAATCCAATAAATATACTTGAGATGATCCCAAATAATGCTGCTCTCATAGGAGTAAATTTCATAATTAAAAGTGCAACTATAAGGAATATCGGAAGCGATAAATACCATTGTTTTCCAAGGACTTTAAGTTTTGGAAGTCTTTCTTTTGGAATACCTTCAAGGCCATTTTTCTTTGCCTCTAAGTGAACCATAATAAATATACCAGCAAAGTATAGGAATGCTGGTATAGACGCTCCAAGAGCGATTGTAGAATAAGGAAGATCCGTAAACTCAGTCATGATGAAAGCAGCTGCTCCCATAATTGGTGGCATCAACTGTCCACCAGTAGATGCTGCAGCTTCAACTGCTGCTGCAAACTCAGGTCTATAACCAATACTTTTCATAAGAGGTATAGTTACAGAACCTGTACCAACTGTATTTGCAACTGAACTACCAGAGATAGTTCCTTGACTTGCACTAGCTATGATTGCTGCTTTCGCAGGTCCGCCAGTAGCACTACCTGCGACTGCAAGTGCAAGATTTGTAAGCCAGTCACCAATTCCAGTCTTCTTTAAAAATGTTGCAAAAAGAAGAAATAGGAATATGAAACTTGCTGAAACTGAGATTGGAATACCAAGTATAGACTCAGAAGAAATCCAACCATAAGTTGTAATTCTCTTAATAGAATAACCACCATGAGAGAAAAAACCTGGGAAATACTGTCCAAATAAAGCATACACTAAGAAAAATCCTGATACGCATACGAGTATTGGTCCTGCAACTCTTCTTGTTGCTTCTATAACTAAAATAACTGCAAGAAGCGATATGTAGAAGTCCATATCTGTATATGCACCAGCTCTAAACATAAGTGGTTCAAAATTTTTAAATAGATAAAATACAACACCAAATGATCCGGCGATAAATATCATGTCGTACCATTTTACCTTATTGCTATTGTCCTTTTTACTTCTTGGATAAAGTAAGAATATAAGAATTAATGCAAATCCAACGTGAATTGAACGCTGTTGAACAGGTGGAAGTAATCCGAAAGTAGCAGTATATAGCTGGAATAAAGACCATATAATTGCAATTGCGTAAACTATTTTATTGTTTATACCATCTAACTTTCTATAGGCAAATTCTCTATCGAATTTTGCCATCATTTCCTGTTGTTTTTCATCGTCCAAGGTTGGCTTAAGATCAATTTGTGACATAAAGTCTAACCTCCTCTATTAAATAACTTAAATATGATTTATTGACAACTCTAATTTTTACGTATCCACCTGGTTTGTAAACGTCTTTGAGATGGACATTTAGATCTTTGTATATAAGAATATGATCTGCACGAACTTTTCCAATAACAACAGGAACGGCGTCAAATTCAACATCGTAGTTATAAACTCTAATGTAGTCTTTTGTATATTCCCATTTGGTATCGTAATCCGGTGATGCAGGTAAATTTGCGCTAAATGTATCAAATATCATCTGTTCGATAGAAATCATATAATCATCTTCAATCTTGTAAGTCTCTATAACAGGTCTTCTGCTTACAGAATGTGTCCAGTAAACATCAAATGTATCACCTATGTTTGCTTTACTTTGAAGAACTATTTCGTTAAACCGCTCACCTTTATCAAAGACAAATACCTCCATTACATCTAACTTATATGTAGAAAGTGTAACTATTGCTATTATAATTAAAGTAAGTGGAACTGCAAATAGCTTAATTTTGTTGTTTGAACTAGACATATTTTCACCTAACCAATGTTGTAATAAATAACTCGCCTTATAAAGTGTGTCTTTAACCGCAAATTCTCTGCGGTGTAAACAGCAGAGTTATAAAAAATAATACCAAATATTAGATAAATAGGTCGAAAATTTTTCGACCTATTTATCTTTGAATTTATAGTTTATTATTTTACTTCGTCGTAGTACTTCTGAGCGCCTTCGTGAACGTCAGTAGTAATTCCGTCTAAAGCTCTATCTATAGAAATTTGCTTTCCTCTTGCATGACCTGCAGAAATAGCATCTATATTTTCATACATCTCTTTAGTTAAGTTATAAACTAATTCAGCATCTAAAGAATCTTTAGCATATAAAACTGCTTGAAGAGCAATAGTTTGAGCATCTTCATCTTGTCCATTGTACTCGCCACCAGCAATTGTGAATGGTGCAGCAAATGGGATGATTTCTTGTAACTTAGCTAATTCATCACCTGTGATTTCTAAGATTTTAATATCTCTAGCAGTAGAAATTTCAACAACTGCAGAAGAAGGGAAAGAAACAACTGCAAATGCAGCGTCAATGTTACCATCTTGAAGACCAGCTACAGCATCTGAGAAAGATCCTGGGCTTGAAGAATAATCATCAACACCGAAAGCTTTAAGGATTTCCATAGCAGTTACATAAGTACCTGATCCTGGAGGTCCTGGGTTGATTTTTTTACCTTGTAGGTCAGCAATTGAATTAATTCCTGAGTTTTTAGTAGTTATTACGTGCATAACTTCTGGATATACAACTCCAATAGCTTTGAAGTTTGTTAAAGCTTTAGGGAAAGATTCTCCTTCACCCTTGTAAGCTTGGTCTGCGATATTGTTCATAGCTAAAACTAAATCAACTTCTCCAGAAGAAACTCTGTTGATATTTTCAACTGATGCTCCAGCAGGTTGAATTGTTACGTTAACACCAGCAATTTTGTCATTCCATACATTAGCAATAGCTCCACCAAGTGGGTAGTAAGTACCAGAAGTACCTCCAGTTGCAAATGCTAAATCTAATGTCTCTACAGCTTCAGTTGAAGCAGAACCTTCAGTTGCTGTTGCATCTTTTGACGCACATCCTGCAAATGCAGAAACAACTAAGATTAATGAAAATAATAATGCTAATCCTTTTTTCATTTAATTATCCCCCTCTAATATATTGTTCTAATAAGTTAATATGATAGTGCTTTAAAATTTTATATACTAAGCATTCCCCTACTTATATGTAATAAAAACTAGCACTACCTAGACATACGTTAATTATAACTTCATCTATAATATAAATGAATAATTATAATCAATCTAGTTTAAAGACTACTTTACTACCTACGTTTTTCTACATAAAACTACTTAAAACTACAAAAAAATGCAATGTTATTTTAAAATCATGCAATTGTTAGACAAAAGATTTAGAAAACGTAACATTTAATGTCTAATAGTGTACAAATGGGAAAAAGTATACTGGTATACTTGAACGTGTTGCGAAATATTTTAATATTAAAGGATATATATAATGTATAATAAAGTTTGAGAGGGGTCTCGAGTAAGGGAAGGTTAAAAAGTGGAGGTTTATATGAGAGAAGTAGTAATAGTTAGTGCTGTAAGAACAGCAATTGGTTCATTTGGAGGTGCATTAAAAGATGTTACACCAATGGATTTAGGAGCTATAGTAATTAAAGAAGCAATTGCTAAAGCAGGTATCAATCCAAAAGAAGTTGATGAAGTTATATTTGGTTGTGTACTTCAATCAGGATATGGTCAAGGTGTTGCTAGGCAATCGGCTTTAAAAGCTGGTTTGCCAAACGAAACTCCTGCAACTACGATCAATATGATATGTGGCTCAGGCCTAAAGACGGTTTCGCTTGCAGCTCAATCTATTATCGCAGGAGATAATGAGATAGTAGTAGTTGGCGGAACAGAAAACATGAGCATGTCGCCATATCTGCTTAAATCGGGTAGATGGGGACAACGCATGGGCAATGGCGAGTTGTACGATACGATGGTTAATGATGGTCTTTGGGATGCATTTAATGACTATCATATGGGTGTGACGGCTGAAAATATTGCAAAGCAGTGGAATTTATCTAGAGAAGAACAAGATGAATTTGCTTTAAATAGTCAAAATAAAGCGCAAAAAGCAAGTCAAAGTGGAAGATTTAAAGATGAAATTGTACCTGTAATTATTCCTGTTCGTAGAGGAGACGATATTGTTTTCGATAGTGATGAATATATTAAAGAAGGTACTACTATAGATAAACTTGGAAAACTTCGTGCTGCTTTTGATAAAAGCGGTACAGTTACTGCAGGAAATGCATCTGGTATAAATGATGGAGCTGTAGCTCTTGTTGTTATGAGTCGTGAGAAAGCTGATGAACTTGGGCTTGAAGTTCTTGTTAGCATAGTATCTCATGCGTCTGCTGGTGTTGATCCAAGTATAATGGGAACAGGTCCGATACCTGCAACTAGAAAAGCGCTTAAAAAAGCAAAACTTGAAGTTAAAGATTTAGACTTAATAGAAGCAAATGAAGCATTCGCATCACAATCACTTGCAGTTATTAGAGAACTTGGACTAGATCAATCAAAAGTGAATTTAAACGGTGGAGCTATAGCGCTAGGTCATCCAATTGGTGCATCGGGAGCTAGAATACTTGTAACGCTAATCCATGAAATGATTAAGCAAAAATCAACATATGGTCTTGCAACATTATGCATTGGTGGCGGAATGGGTGAAGCAGTTATCGTAAAAAGATAAATGAATAAATATTAGGCTTATATACATTTAAATTATGTATATAAGCCTTTTTTTATGTATAATATAGAAATGTTAGATATAGACAGGAGAAAAGTAGTATGCTACAATTGGTGACAATAATTCTCAATTAGGAGGTCTTATGGCTAATTATTATAATGAAGTAAATCATATGATGGAAAAAGTTATGTACAAATTTGTTCAATATGACAAATCGGGTATTAAACTTGGAGATAAACAAGAAAAGTATAGCTTTTTAGATGTTATTATTCTTCGTGAAATTGGAAAGCTAGGAGAAATAACAGTGTTTGATTTGATAAATCAAGTGGAAGTTGATAGAGGTATTTTATCTACATCTATAAATAGATTTATAAACCTTGGATTTGTTGTAAAGCTAAGATCTAGACTTGATAAGCGCAAATTTGTAATTTACCTTACTGATGAAGGTAAGAAATTTTATGATAACATTTTAAAATCGGAAGTAGAAGAATTGAACTTTATATTAAAGGATATGACTGTTAATGAACAAAAAACAGTTCTTAAGTTTTTAAGTAGACTTAATCAGCTTACAGTTGAAAGACTTGAGTTTTCAGAATAGAAAAAAGAGCCATCTTCTAGTGAAGATGGCTCTTTTGTTTTCTAATTATTATTTTGCTTGTGGTGAGTCAACTGGACAAACATTAGCGCAAGCGCCACAGTCGATACAAGAATCTTCTTCAATAACGTAGATAGAGTCTCCAGCAGTAATACAGCTAACTGGACATTCAGGTTCGCAAGCTCCACAAGAAATACATGATTCGTTAATTACATAAGCCATTATAAAATCCTCCTTAATATTGTATACAATCTAAATTTCATAGTTTGATTATACAGAAATAAAATTTTCAAAACAACAAAAGTTGTAAAAAAAGCATAGAAAAGAACTAATATATAATGATTATCATTTTATATAGCTTATATAAAAATTATTAGTTGCTAATAATACTTCGTGATATAATAATTCTAAATGACTAGGAGAAGAGGTGTGCAGATGAAGGTTTATGCTTTAGTTGGAAAGAGTGGAACTGGGAAAAGCCATAGGGCTATGAAGGTTGCATTTGAGAAACACATTAATTATATAATCGATGACGGATTACTCATAGAAGGAACAAAAAAAGTTGCAGGTAAATCGGCGAAAAGAGAAGATACAAAAATAGCTGCAGTAAAGCGAGCAATATTTTTCTATCATGATCATAAAGCTGAAATTAGTGGAATTTTAAAAGAAAATGATGAAAAGTCAGTACTACTAATTGGAACTTCAGTTAGAATGGTTGAGCAAATATGTGAAAATTTGGAGTTAGGCAAAATTGATGAATTTGTATTTATAGAAGATATAGCAACAAGCGAAGAAATTGACAATGCGATAATGCAAAGAATGATTTATGGAAAGCATGTAATACCACTTCCAGCAGTTGAATTAAAGCGAGATTTTTCAGGATATTTTATAGATACATTAAAATCAGTTTTAGGTAGACGTGGAAATATGGATACTATTGGAGAAAAATCAGTCGTAAGACCGACATATAGTTATATGGGTAGGTTTACAATATCGAATAAAACAATAACTCAAATAATTGAAATGGCTGTAATTCCCTTGAACGCAATGTATAGAGTGGGCAAAATTAGAATACACAAGAAAAATGAGGGCGTATTTATAGAAGTAGATGTCGTTTTTACTTATGGTGGAAATATTGTTGAAACGGCTGAAAGTATTCAAATTGCAATAAAAAAAGAGGTTGAACACATGACAAATATCAATGTGTTATCAGTAGATGTGCATATAAAATCTATACAGTTAAATGTTAATAAAATTTAACATTTGCAAAAAGTAGTGTTTTTTAGTCTATCTGGTATGATTGCATACAGGTCATACCAGATGTTGTATATAAAAAATGCAATATTTCTTTTAAAACTTCCAAAAAATTAATCTTGTTTACACAAAAGATTGGCTATGTTAAAATCAAAATGTAAAAATGTAATAGAATACATACATGCTTAAGTTCCTTAAACAGCAAGGATTTGAGCACCCTAGGATTATATTAGAATGAATGAAGTATAATGTTTTTGTCTTAGTTATGAAAATTTGTAAACAATGGGTGCTGCCCATTTAAGTATTTGTGTCAAAAATTTAACTATATATAAAAAGAGTGTTAAAATTTGATGGAAAATACATATTAAAAACATAAGGGAGATGTAAAAAAATGACTTATATTCAAGAAGTATTTGCACGTCTACAAGCAAGAAACTCAAGTGAGCCTGAATTCCTACAAGCAGTTGAAGAGGTATTTTCTTCTCTAGAGCCAGTTTTAGCAGCACACCCTGAATGGGTTGAAGCTAATATTCTTGATAGACTAGCAGAGCCTGAAAGACAAATTATATTCAGAGTACCTTGGGTTGATGATGCAGGCGTTTTACATGTAAACAGAGGATTCAGAGTACAATTTAATGGAGCTATTGGACCATATAAAGGTGGTTTAAGATTCCATAAATCTGTATATCTTGGAATCGTTAAATTCTTAGGTTTTGAGCAAATATTCAAAAACTCTTTAACTGGCCTTCCAATTGGTGGCGGTAAAGGTGGTTCTGACT
>JBARWW010000231.1:0-3244 GCA_049647005.1 Acidaminobacteraceae bacterium
ACTTACTACTGAACTCAGTAGATTATAGTAATTTTAACGTCATTTCAATGGACTGTGCAAAATGTCACGCTAAAATTATTAGATGTGATAGAGAAAAATTAACATTGTCTGTGGACTACAGTGTTGATGTAACTTTTCCCTGTGACAGATGTTTAGAAGATGTGAAAATAACTATTGAAAATTCCTTTGAAAAAGGAGTATACTTAAAAAAGCTAGACAACTTAAGTGATGATGAACTATTTATTATTGGTAGTTCACTTGAAATCGACGAAACGATTGTCGAAGATTTATGTGTAAACATACCTATGCAGGTTGTTTGCAGTGAAGAATGTAAAGGTTTATGCCCTACATGCGGAACGGATCTTAACAACGATTCTTGCGATTGTACTAATGATAAGATTGACCCTAGACTAGAAGAGCTTAAAAAGCTTTTAAAATAAAGTTAGGAGGTGTAACAATGGCAGTACCTAAGCGAAAAATATCTAAATCAAGAAGAGACAAAAGAAGAGCATCTAACATTAAGATGGTAGCTCCAAACGTGATTGAGTGTCCTAATTGCCACGAGCCAAACGTTCCTCATAGAGTTTGTGCAGCGTGTGGATTCTACAAAGACAAAGAAGTTATTTCTGTAAAGTAATTAAAAGCAACGGACTCCGTTGCTTTTTCATTTTTTGAAATATTTAAGAAAAATTTGAATGGATTATTAAAAACAAAATAAATCACCTTATAAAAGTAAAACAAATGGCACATGCCTATATTTGTTTTACTTTTTTTGTGATAAAATATAGTATAATAGCTATATTATTAGGTGTAAAAAATATATGGAGTAGGTGATTATATTGATTAGAAATAGAATTATTAGTGTTGCTGGCATTGCGATTATGTTTTTCGCCTTATCGACACAAGCACAGTTTGCAGCAGTGCAAACAGAAGTAAATATTAACATTAATGGATCCTCAATTATAATGCAAGGTGACACTGATGGTGAGCAACTTAGTGCTCTAATTGTAGATGGCAGAACAATGGCTCCCATTAGACCTATATTTAGTAAATTCAAACTGGACTTAAACTGGAATTCAAGTGATAGTTCGATAACGACTAAAACTCCTGATGGAAGAACTATATGGATGCAGGTTGGCAACAAGATAGCTAAGCTTGATGGAGTTAATTATGCTATGGATGTAAGCCCGCAGATTATAGCAGATAAGACATATGTTCCTGTAAAGTATTTATTTGATTTCTTGGGTGTTGAATATGAATGGGATGGGGATAATGGTGTAGTTGTAGTAAATGCTCCAAATCTTATACAAGTTAATGTGCCGGAGGCTTTGAAAGATATCTACGGCGAGTCAGAACTTATAACAGATGATTTTTATGTTATTAGAAACAAAATTAGAACTGAGAAAGTTGCTCTTGTAAATGTTTCAAGTTCAAACTATGCTGATGAGTTTAAGGCAAGTGCAAGTAAGATGGGTTTGTTAATCTCAGATTTTTCTGAAGTAAATAACATCACATTTAGATATAAGTACTTCAATATAGAAGGTAGTTATGCTGGAGTAGTCTTAGAAAAGAATAATCAAGTTTTAAGTATAGAATTTGAAAATTTTACATTTGATGAAATTGAAGAGTTCTTAAATAATTATTAGGAGGAGTGGTTACAATGAGATTTAGAAAATCAATTTTTATGATTCTATTCACAATATTAATAAGTGCCACTTCAATGGCTTCTTTTGCTGGCAATTCATCAGATGTTGAAGTAACATGGCAAGATGATTTAGATGAATCAAAAAAAGGAAATTTAACAGTTCAGCAGTATGATGTCCAAGATCTTTATTTTGCATCGCAAGGTAATGGTTCATCAGAACAAAATAGAATTCTAAATGAAAGAACGTGGGAAAATGAATCAATTATATTTGATTCTGAAAGAATAAAAAGCAGCGCATACTACATAGACGCTAAAATAAAAACAAAAAATGTTGGTGTTGATGAGAATGTTTTATTTTATAAAGACAGTGGTTATTTTGGGGATGAATCAAAACAGTCTCTTAAAGCATGGGGATACTTTGTACCTTCAAAATCAGGATATTATAAATTTGAAATGATAAGTGATGATGGTTCATATCTATCTATGTTTATAAAGTCAAATAGTTTAAATGACTTACAAGGGAATGAAGATGTTTTAGTTAATGATATGAGTGTTTCTTCCTACAATGCAAACGAAAGTAAATCAGTATATCTAGAAGCAAAAAAACCGTATCCAATCTTAGTGAAGTATTTTAACTGGGGTGGAGATGGCCTATTTACATTTAACTCTTCTTATTCTAAAGATGATAAATGGAAAGGTAAGGTTAATTACTCTCCTGTAAATCAAAACGATTTATATCCAAGTAAGAAAAAAGAGTTTATGATTAAACATGGTGATACTCAGAATCTTAAGAATATGCAAGTTACTGTAAAAGATAGATTGAGTCTCTTAAGCGGACAATCATCGCTAGAAATTGATAAACTTAAATTATTACTTAAGGAATCCGAAAAAATGGTTTTAGAGTATTATAATTATACTCAAAATGAAATGAACAAGTCGTATGATGACATGGAAGCTGCAATGTTTCAACTTAATGACACTTCTGTTGTTGTAAAAACTCCATATCCAGATGATTTTTTAATAGATGCAAAAGGCAAGCTTATGATTCAAAAATATATGGCGTCAGATATTAATGCTGTGTATGAAGGTGGAGGAAGTAACGCCTACAATAATAATAAAGCTAACTGGACAAATGAGAGTTATATATTTAATCCAGATAGAAAAGATGGTGATCCAAAACTTTATACAGCTGAGATTATAAGAGCAGAGACTAATGCAGCTACAGAAGATGTATTCTTCTATGATGGTGGCGGGGACTATGGTTTTGATGCTAAAGAAATTCGTGAAGGCTGGGGATATTTCGTCCCTAATACAAGTGGATATTATCAATTTGAAAGTTTATTTGACGATGGAATTCGCGCTTACCTATATAAAGATAAGAATATAAATGATCTTAAGTATAATGTGAATGAATCTACACAACTATCTAGTCAATACGCTATAGGTGTGTTTAGTAAAACATCAAGTACAATTAGATTAGAAGCGGGTAAAGCATATCCAATATATATTAATCACTTTAACTGGCATGGACCAAACAAGTTAGCACTTAGATACAGATTCTCATCGTCAAGTAATGTAACTGGAGCCTATAAAGATGTA
>JBARWW010000232.1:0-9379 GCA_049647005.1 Acidaminobacteraceae bacterium
TTTAAAGTCTAAACCAAATATGTGAATAAGTCCAAATATTAAAAACGAACCTGTTCCTGGTCCAAAAAAACCGTCATAAAAACCAAAGAATCCTGCAAGACCTACACCCTTAGTCATCTGTTTCTTATCTGGTTCTTTGTAATGATCAACTAAACCAAGTTCTTTATTTATAAGTGTATAGATACCTATAATTGCTACTAAAAATATAATGATTGCTTTCAAGAAATCTGGATTAAGCCCAAGTACAACTTTAACTCCTATTGCAGATCCGATTAATGAACAAGGAAATAATACTTTCATAAGTCTTTTATTAACATTTCCTGATTTTATATAAGTAATTGAACTGCTTATAGCCCCAGAACCTGATGCAAACTTATTGGTTCCAAGTGCTAAATGCGTTGGCATACCAGTTGCTATTAGTGCAGGAAGTGATATAAGTCCACCGCCGCCAACCATGGAATCTACCATAGCTGCAAAAAATCCAATTACAATTATCAATATATAAGTCACTTTGCACCTCTTCTTTTTATAGACTATCATATTATTTTCCACTTATATTATACTTTAAAATTTATTTCTTTTGTAATTGTTAACTAAAGTATTGCTTTAATTCCATCCTAAATATCATATCATATATTTTACCAATCAGTTCTACATTTATAACATTACTGTTTAATGTACGACGCATAATTAGTCCATCTATTGCACCTAATAAAAACATAGCCATAGAATCCAACTTTCCATCATCAACATCAACGTCATAAAGATGCATTAGTACTTTTTTGAATACTTTGCCATAATACCCCCTAATAAAGCTCCATACTTATTATAATAAAAATTACGAATTAAATCCATTGACAATAATATTTCTCTTTGATATTTTTAAAATGAATGATTGTTATGTTTTTTAAAGAGAAGCTAACACATTTTTCGATTTTTATGACACTTACTACATATCGTACATATATGTCAATTTACTTTGCAAGTTCTACATGCACACTTCTTGCAGCAGAGTTATATCATCTTATAAAAAAGAAAGCAGATGTTGCATTTCTATCAGATTAAAACGGGTCGTTACAAAGAAATCTTTAAGCGGAAATATTTTTTAATAGCAAATTTGTGTCAGCCTTATCTGATATAATAATATATAAGATACAAGGAGGTAATTTATGATAAGAAAAGCTAAAGAAGATGACCTAATTTCTATCTGTGAATTGATTCATGAAAACCTACGCAAGGTTAATTCATCAGATTATACAGAACATGTTATCAATTTTATGATTTCGCATTACTCACCAGAAAAAGTTCGAAATTTGATAGTTTCAAAAGATAATTTTTATGTATTTGAAGATAAGAATACGATACTTGGATGTGTCCTACTTGATAAATGCGAGGTCAAATCCCTATTCGTAAATACAAAATCTCACAAACATGGTATTGGGAAAACACTTATGCAATTTATAGAAGACTTAAATCTATGCAGTGAACTTTCTCTTTACGCAAGTGAAACCGCATATATTTTTTATAAAAGACTTGGATACAAACTTATTTCACCTACTGATGATCCAGACTTTGGAATTTCATATTTTATGACAAAACCTACAATTAGCACTCTTTGACTAAGAGTGCTAATTTTTTATTGACTTTTGTTTTTTGTGGGTGTATCATTTACTTACGACAATCAGTTTTACATAATTATCTTTTGATTTTTATGTAATTTATTATTTTATAGGAGTGATATTTGTGAGTTTAGAAAAAGGCAGTTTATCAATACATAGTGAAAATATTTTTCCAATAATCAAAAAATGGTTATATTCTGATCACGACATATTTATGCGTGAACTTATCTCTAATAGTTGTGATGCTATTACTAAATTAAAAAGACTTAGCACTTTGGGTGAAGCAACAATTACTGATACAGATTTTAAGATAACGGTTACATTAGATTCGGAAAACAAAACACTCAAGTTTACTGATAATGGAATCGGAATGACATCAGATGAAGTCAAAACTTATATAAATCAAATCGCATTCTCAGGTGCTGAAGACTTTCTTAACAAATACAAAGACAAAGTTGATAGCGAACAAATCATCGGTCACTTTGGTCTTGGCTTTTACTCAGCATTTATGGTTGCTGACAAGATAGAGATACATACAAAATCATACATGGAAGACACAACTGCTGCTCTTTGGCGATGTGATGGTGGAACGGAGTTCGAACTTGAAGATGGAACGAGGGAAACTACTGGAACTGAAATAACTCTATTCATCGGTGATGAAGGTACAGAGTTCTTAAAGGAAAGTATGGTTAGAAGCACTATTGAAAAGTATTGTTCATTTATGCCGTATCCTATTTTACTTGAAGTGGCTAATAAAGAAGCAAAAAAAGATGAGGACGGAAACGTTATAATCGAAGAAGCATCTCCCCTAAATGATGTTACTCCGCTATACATGAAGAGTGCAAGCGATTGCAATGATGAAGATTATAGAGATTTTTATAAAAAGACTTTTAATGATTTTAAAGAACCACTTTTTTGGATTCATTTAAACATGGACTACCCATTTAATTTAAAAGGAATTTTATACTTCCCTAAATTAAATAATGAATTTGACAATATGGATGGTCAAATTAAGCTATATAACAACCAAGTTTTTGTTGCTGATAATATTAAAGAAGTTATACCAGAGTTTTTACTTTTACTTAAAGGTGTAATTGATTGCCCGGAACTACCTCTAAATGTATCAAGAAGTTTTTTACAAAATGATGGATTCGTTAAAAAAATATCTGATTACATCAGTAAAAAAGTGGCTGACAAATTAACTGGTATGTTCAAAACTGAGAGGGATGTGTACGAAGGTTTCTTCGAAGACATCAGCCCATTCATCAAGTATGGATCTCTTAAAGATGAAAAATTCTATGCAAAAGTAGAACCTGCTTTTGTATTTAAAACTACTGATGAATTATATCTTACAATTTCTGAATATACAGATAAGTATAAATCTCTTGTAGAGAATGAAGTTTATTATGTAACTGATAGAGTTCAACAAGCGCAGTATATTAAGTTATTAAAGGACCACGGCATAGAATCTGTTCTACTAGATCACAACATAGACCAACCTTTTATATCACTAGTTGAATCTAAAAACACAGACGTTAAGTTTAAGCGTGTTGACTCTGACATTCACAACTTACTTACCGAACTTGATGATTCAGAAGACAGTAACGCAGGACTTCTTGAGAATGTTAAAATTCTATTTAACAAAGCGCTTGGAAAAGATCTTGCTAATGTGGAAATAAAAACTCTAAAATCTGAAGATGTTTCAGCTATGATAACTTTATCAGAAGATAATAGAAGAATGCAGGATATGATGAAGATGTACTCTATGAATGGACTTGACAGTGGTATGTTCCCAACAAGCGAGAGTTTAGTGCTTAATAAGAAACATCCTGTTATAAAGTATATTTTGGATGATGCCAATGTTGATAATGAGTTATCAGAGACTATCGCAAAGCATGTTTATGATCTTGCAATGCTTAGCCATAAACCACTTGCTCCTGAGGACATGTTAGCATTTATAAAAAGAAGTAATGAGATTCTTAGTAAAATTACTAAGTAATAGATTAGACAAAAGTATTAGCACAAATAGAAAAGTGCTTACTCTTTTAATTAATTGTTCAAATTATACATCACATTAAAATTAAAAGCCTAGCATTCGAGTTTTTTTACTCCTCTGCTAGGCTCTATTTTTTTGAAATTATAAACTTAGTATATGTCTAGTATCATCTTTGTGCTGTCATCATATACAACCGTAACTTTTTTACCATCAAACTTATTTATTTCAATTCCAAGTAGAATCTCATAAGATTTATTAAGTTCTTTTATCTTAAGTCTAGGTCGCCTAAATAATTGATTTACATCTTTAGTCTCAAACTTAAGCACTACTGCTTTTAGATTCTTATTTGCAATGTTTTTCTTAAGTTTTATGTCCTTATAGATGTAGAATGAAAGAGATAATAGTGCAATTATACCAACACCCACGATTGAGTATATAGATGTCCCTTGCTCTAGTACTGATTTTGTATAACCAAAATAAAGTATAGCTGCAACTACAATTACTTGCAGGATATAAGACCACTTTTTAATACTTAAATATCTCTCCATATTTTCTTTAATTATTTCTTCTCTCAATATTTTACCTCCATCTTAACTACTGCTTAAAAACAGTATTTTAGTGTTTTTTTTAATAAAAAATTATTTGTTAAATCACATTTTATTCATATAACAAATTTATTATATCACTAATCGTGTAATTTATTAAACTAATTCTTCATTACTTATTCAAAATAATGAACTTGACTAGTGTTTGTGATACAATAGTTAAGACTGTGTACCTAGTTGATATGGAGATGAATAAATGAATATTATAAATGTTGAAAATCTAAGTAAATCATATGGTGAGAAAGCTCTTTTTAAAGATATCTCATTTAAAATAAACGAAGGCGATAAAATTGGTTTGATCGGTGTTAATGGAACTGGTAAAACAACATTGCTTAATATACTATCTGGTGTTAATTATGCTGATAGTGGTACTGTTGATAAATCCAAGAAATTTACTTATGAGTATTTATCGCAGAATCCTGATTTTGATCCGAATATAACGGTAATTGAGCAAGTATTTAGTGGCGATTCAAAAGTACTTAAACTTATACGTGATTATGAAAATACACTTGCTGAAATTGCCGAGGGCAATGACTCTAAAGATATACAAATTAAACTTTTAGCACTTACCGATAATATAACAAAAGAAAATGCTTGGGAATACGAAAGTAAAATTAAGATTGTTTTAACTAAGCTTGGTATTACTGAATTCAGCAAAAAAATTGGCAATCTTTCTGGCGGTCAAAAAAAACGTGTTGCATTAGCAAGTGCACTCATAAATGAATGTGATCTACTTATACTAGATGAGCCTACCAACCACATGGATAGCGACTCTATAATGTGGCTTGAAGACTATCTTAAGTCAACTAAAAGCGCTATTATAATGGTTACACACGATAGATACTTTCTAGATAGAGTTGTAAACAAAACTCTTGAGCTTGATCATGGCTCTATCTATACATACGAGGGTAACTACTCTATGTTTTTAGAGAAAAAGATGAATCGTAAAGAACTTGAAGGTACACTCGAGAGAAAACGTGTGAGCTTATATAAAAAGGAGCTTGCTTGGATAAGAAAAGGGGCTAAGGCTAGAACTACAAAACAAAAAGCTAGAATCCAAAGATTTGATGATATAAGTGAAGCAAGTTATGCTACAAGTGATGACTCGATGGAAATTTCAGTTGCACATACTAGGCTTGGTAAAAAAATAGTTGATATATTGGATATTTCTAAAGGTTTTGATGATGTAAACCTATTTAAAGACTTCACTTATAATATAGTACGTGATGATAGAATTGGAATAGTTGGTAGAAATGGATCTGGAAAGTCCACTTTCCTTAATATTATAACAGGTAAACTTGATTGTGACAGTGGTAGTGTTGATATAGGTGAAACTGTTAATATTAGTTACTTTACACAAGAATCTGTGGATCTTAACGAGAGCCTTCGTGCTATTGACTATATTAAAGAAGAATGTGAATTTGTTACCACTAAAGATGGTTCGCAAATATCAGCTTCTCAGATGATGGAACGTTTCCTATTTGACTCTAATCTTCAGTATACTTATATCGCTAGATTATCTGGTGGAGAAAAGAGAAGATTATATCTTCTTAGAATAATTATGAAGTCGCCAAATGTACTTATACTAGATGAGCCAACAAATGATCTTGATATTGATACACTTAAAGTTCTTGAAGAGTATCTTGATGAATTTAGTGGTGCTGTTATTACAGTTTCCCATGATAGATACTTCCTTGATAGAGTTTGTAACAAGATATTTACACTAGATTTCCCACCAAAAATTAATATAAGTATAGGAAACTACAGTGATTATCTTGATCATAAAAAAGATATGGTTGAATTTAGCGATGACACTGATCCTGTTAAAGAAATTAAGGAAAAAGTTCCTGATAAGACAGAAGTTATAAAGCTTACTTACGCAGAGAAAATGGAGCTTAATAAGATTCAAGCTGAAATTGAGCATCTTGAGAGCAAACTTGAGATCCTAGAGACTGATATGACTAAAAGTGCTACTGACTTTGTAAAGTTACATGAGCTTTCTAATGAAAAAGATGAAATAGAGATTGAACTTTTAGATAAACTTGAAAGACAAGAATATCTTAATGATAAAGAACAAGTAGCAATTAATGCTAAGAAGTAATTAGCAATAAAAAATGCCCTTAAATCAGAAAATATGATTTAGGGGCATTTTGTTATTTATACTATCAGATTTTAAATTTATTACTTAGTTGTTACATCTGTTGATGATCCACTTACTGTTACATCTGTCGATGATCCACTTACTGTTACATCTGTTGATGATCCGCTTACTGTTACATCTACAGCTGATCCGCTTACTGTGTCTGAATCTTCTTCAATAGCATCTTCATCAATAATTTCTATTGTCTCATCTTCTTGGTTCCACTCAACTTTAAATTTAAATATTTCTAAAATAAATCTTAGTGGCACAATTGTTCTACTATTCATAATTTCAGGGCTAGCGTCAAGTTCTACTTCTATACCATTAACTAGTGCTATATTATTATCAATCCAAAGCTCAATTACATCTTCGCCTTTTTTAATTATGATTTTTTGATCTGCAGATATCCACTCTATGTCTGCACCGATTCCATTTGTGATTGCTGATACTGGAAGTAGAGTTCTACCGTTCTTTATTACTGGAGGAGTATCAAACTTAAATACAGCTGCATTTGATATAACACTGTCTATATCAAGAACTTTTATATCTTCATATTCTTTAATTAGCTCTGCTTTTAAAGCCTCAAGTTTTGCTAATTCTTCCTGTGAATAACTTTTTCTAATTGCTTTTCTAATTTCATTTCTTAATTTAACTGATTCAACCTTAATTTCCTGAACTCTTTTCTTTAAATCTTTTATCTCATAAGTGTCATTTGAATCATCATCATCATCATCTAGCTCTTCAAGTTTATATTCTAAATCTTTTATATACTTAGACTTTATATATTCATCTTTATATTTCGCTTTTCTTTGATTTTCATCCATTTCATCGTCGTCGTCTTCTTCTTTAGAATCGTCGTCTTCTATTCCATCGTCAGACTTGTCATCATCAATTATATCTTCTAGAGCTTGTTTTTTCTTTTCTTCAACAGCTTTTCTAGCCTCTTCTTTCTTTTCTTCAATAGCTTTTTTAGCCTCTTCTTTCTTTTCTTCAACATTACTTACGTAAACTGTAGCACCGCTTACTTTATCGACCTTATCATCCATTGTCTTTTCAAAACTATATGCTGTAAATGATATCGATGATGCTGCTACAATAAGCGTTATAGCCATAAATAAACTAATAATTTTCTTCATAATTACCTCCTAATAATATGCGTTTTCACGCTGTATTTTATCTAATCAAAATTATATTAATCAAGTTTAATCTTTTTTGCTATTTCCCCCCTTTTGATTATCTTTTGATTTCTCCACATTTTTTTCTTCTTCTTTGTCTTCTTCTTTTTCTACTTCTTTTTCTTTTTCTTCTTTTTCGAGTCCCTTATCTTTTCTAACTTTTTCAATTTGTTCTTTTCTCAAAATATCCTCATTTTCTCTTTTTATTTTTTTCTTTTCTGCAAGTTCCTCATTTCTTTCTATTTTATCTTCTTTATTTTTCTCTATTTTATCTTCTTCATTTCTTTCTATTTTATCTTCCTCAGTTTTTTCTAAACGATTTTCTTCTTTTTTTGTCTTAATTTCTTCAGTCTTTTCTAATTGCTTTTTAATATTATTTATATTTTCATTGTCCACTTGTGGGACTTCACCTTCGTCACTTTCAAACTCATCATTGAATTTTTTATATATTTTTACCAATATTTCTTTTTTTTCCTTGGATTTTTCAGCTTTTATCATTTTATCTATAACAATTTTTCCTGTTGATATTCCAAGTTTACCAGCTTCATTATGATCTTCTTCATTAGCATTTATAACTTCGACTTCATATTCATCACTTTTAAAACTATCGCCTTCATATTTCAAAGAGTCTTTTGTATTTTTACTTGTAACCGTAATTAACACCAAATTTTCTCTAGATTCATTTATAAATCCAAGTTTTTCTGCTTTAGTGATAATCGTCTTTATTGCATCTTCTGTTTTCATATTATCTATTTTTAAATTGTCCTCTATAATCTTTATTCCATCAGCGTTAATAGATTTGACATCAATAACTCTATTGAAAGCATTGTAGGCAATCTCAACACTAGGATTAATATCTATATTTATATATCCTTGAGGTTGGAAGTAGGTATATGAAATAGTTGTTGGTAGTATTAAAAGTATAGTTAGCATAATTATAGCCAATTTTCTTCTTCTAAATAAATCAAAATCTATATTTATCAAACTATTTTTACTATTATATTCATGACCAAGAACTATAGTTTCTTTTGGTTTTCTAACTTCTTTAAATTCACCAGAATCAGTTAAAAGAAACATTGTCTTTTCATTTATTTCCATTACTATTCCTTTCAACATAATCACCTCCAGTTAATGTAATCTCGTATAAACATATAATCTCCATCCAATATAATAACAATTGCAATTATATAAGATCTCGCTCTTTCAATTTTTTTTCTATGAACCTCAAATTTTTTGCATATTTTTTCTAAATCTAATGTTTTCTTTATCTTAAGCTTATTTTGAAGTTCTTCATTTTCTATTATATAATCGGCTATTTCGAAACACATTTTTCTAAGTTCTTTTTTACGCGGAGAACTTTTCTTGAGTTTTACAAAATCAATGCTAAATTTTATCAGTTCTTCTTTAAATTCCATGATTTCTTCTCGTCTAAGTAAATTTAACTCACTTTCCGAGAATTCTTCAATTGATCTTTTATTAAGTCCTGACTCTACTATAGAAAGTTCTGAACTATCAGCCCAATTTTTATCCAAAATCTCATTATCATATTTTGCTTGAGATCTATAAAAATCAATTACTCTTAGCTTTAAAATTTTGCTCGAAAATGATATAAAGTTGCCTTTTTCTTGGTCATATTTATTGACCGATTCGCTAAACGCCAACATACCTATACTTATGAGATCATCTATTTCAAACTTATTATAGCTCTTTGACTTATAAAGCTCTGACTTTATAAATGGCATATATTCTTCAATCAATATATTCATATCATCAGTATTATTTTTAGCATTATTTATTTTTACAATTAGGTCTGTATGCATTATATTTAATCACCACCATTATAT
>JBARWW010000233.1:0-1764 GCA_049647005.1 Acidaminobacteraceae bacterium
TTTAGAGCCTTCTTTCAAATAACTGGTTAATTAAAGAAAACGAGTGCAATTTTAATCACATTAAAAGTTATTTAATGATATCGAAGGCACTCTTAATTGTGATACAATAAAATCAAATATTAAAAAAGTGAGGTTTTACATATGAGTAGAGGTTTTGCAAGTGATAACTATAGCGGAGTACACACAAAGGTTTTAGAAAAAATCGCGGAATTTAATGTAGGTCATGTTGGCGCATATGGAACTGATAAATATACGTCTAAGGCCAAAGACATGATAAAGGAATTTTTAGGCGCATCAGATGTCTATTTTGTATTAAATGGAACAGGAGCAAATATAACATGTCTTGATGGATTAACATCTCCTTATGGAGCAGTTATATGTTCAAAAATAGCGCATATATTTACACATGAGTCGGGTGCAGCCTCAAAGATAGCAAGAACACAACTGCTTATAGTTGATACAAACGATGGAAAGATAAAGACTAATGATATACTTCCATATGTGGCTTTTAGAAAAGATTATCATTGTCCAAAGCCAGAAGTTATATCTATATCTCAACCTACTGAAATGGGTGCAGTGTACTCACTTGATGAGATAAAAGAACTTGCAGATTTTGCACATGAAAATGGTATGAAACTTCATATGGATGGTGCAAGGATATCAAATGCAGCAGTCTCACTTGGTGTTAGTATAAAAACTATGACTTCAGACATGGGTGTTGATGCACTTAGCTTTGGTATGAGTAAAAATGGAATTATGTTTGGAGAGTCAATAGTATTCTTTGATAAAGCAAATCGCGATGATTTTGACTATATAGTAAAGCAAGATCTTCAGCTTCAATCAAAGATGAGATTTACTGCACTTCAGTATATGTCTATGATAGAAGATGGACTATGGAAAGAATGTGCATCAAATGCAAATGATACCGCTCAGTACATGCTTAGTAAGTTAGAAGAAATTAGCGAGGTTGAGATTGTTCAAAAACCAGATGCTAACATTATGTTTATCAAGTTTCCAGTTCATATAATTAAAGAGCTTCAAGAATTTATGTATTTCTATGTAGAAGATGAGTTGCAAAATTATTCGAGACTTGTAACTTCGTTTGATACTACGAATGGAGATGTCGATTTATTTATAGCAAAATTAAAAGATTTATTAAAAAAATAAAATAAAAACTAGTTATTTAAAGTTAAGAAGTCTCAATTAGCAATAAATTTAACATAGTTTTAACATGAAATGTATTGTAAATATATCAGTTTACAAGTAAAATCAAACTATAAAATAACGACATGCGCATATGGTTATGTGTGTCGACTAATGGAGGTTGCGATGAAATATAAAGTTGCATTTGTATGTGTTCATAACTCATGTAGAAGCCAAATGGCAGAAGCGTGGTTAAAGAAACTTGCTAGTGATATATTTGATGTTTATTCAGCTGGAACTGAGGAGTACAAAGAGGTAAAACCACTTGCTGCTGAGGTTATGGAAGAGCTAGGCATTGATATGTCAGGGCATCACCCAAAATTACTAAGTGATATACCAGAGGAATTGGACTTTCTTATAACAATGGGTTGCAATGTGTATTGCCCATTTGTTCCAAATAGACACTCGGAGGACTGGGGACTTGATGATCCTTCAGGTGGACCAATTGAAGATTATAGAGTAACTAGAGATTTAATTGAAAGTAAGGTTAATGAGTTTATTAGAAGAGTTAAAAATAATGAAATAGAGTTAACAGACTTATAATACAAAGAATGTTCAATT
>JBARWW010000234.1:0-3586 GCA_049647005.1 Acidaminobacteraceae bacterium
TTATATCAGCAAGGTGATTTACAAAATACAAGTAGCAATTTAGTAAAGATTTGTATACAAAAAAACTTCCGTTAAGTAATTAAATTACTTAACGGAAGTTTTTTGACTTCTAAGACACTCTGTACTTGATCCTTATCTTTTTAACCCTTTTTAACAAGATAAATTTAAGTTGTACAGATGAATCTATCGCTCATAAGAATATCATCATACTCTATACTCACCCTAAGTCCACAAGACTTGTAAAACTTTCTGTTTAAGCTACAACCTTCAATAGTTAATTGTTCAATACCATCAAGTCTAAGGGCTTCTTTAAGCATAAATCTAGCAATTCCTTTTCTCTCAAAACCTTCAGCTACCGCTACATGAATAAGCTCAGCATCACGCCCTGTTGGAATTCTAATTCCTACTACACCTACTATTTCGTCATTTTCCATTGCCATATAAAATCTTCCTTGTTGCTTTGAGTAAACACTTTCTGCAGCGCTTTTCAATTTTCCACCAGTAGGATTTTCAATACTTCTAGAGATTATCTCTACAATCTTCTTGTCACTATAAATTCTTATGTGATCTTCTAATCTAACTAATTCCATATATTCACCTTATAATACCTTTCATATATTAGACTTTTCAGTCTTAAGTTTAATTTCAAATTTAATTTTTCCACTCAGTCTTTTTTCAAAATAGCAATTTCTTCTTAACTAAAGTAAGAAGAGACTAGCCACTTTGACTAGTCTCTTCTTATAATATCATAAAGTTTAAATTTTACATGATTTTTCTATTTTAAATATTGCTTTTTTATATCGTTTAAAATTCTAAGATGTTTCTTCTCTTCATTTTTTAGTTGCTCAATTTCCTGAGCATAAACTATATTTGCAAAACTCTTAATTTCATTTAAAAATATAATTGTATCCCTCTCAAGATTCATAGCATATCGTATACCTTCTTCAAATGAGTACTTAAAATCAAAATCTAGCTCTTCATAAAATGAATTATGAAGAAGTGCATCGACATATCCACTGTATTCTTCATCAACTTCTTCAGTAAGAACATGATCTTTCTTAAACATTTCATAAATTTCTTTATGCTCCTGCTCTTTTATGCTTAATGTTTCAAACAATGTTTTTGATTCAATAGATTCAGCATTTCTAGCTAATATATCATAATTTTTTGAACTTTTTTCTTCTAAGGCAATTAATGCATTTAGTATATCTTCTATTAATATTAATTCACTCATGATTTTCCCCCTCTATTTTAAGTTACCATCACTTTTATAAAAGTATCCACCAAACTGAATATTCTCAGCAATCACAGCTTTATCATTTATCACAATACCATTAAGAACTTCTTCTTTAAATACTTGGAAACCAACTCTATCTACAATATATCCAATATGTTCTTTTGCAAGAGACCTATCTATATATCTATCAACAAAGTCATAAGTGTTTTTTATAATTTGAACCATCATATCCTCACTTCCCCATTTTACAAAAGGAAGAGCAATTCTTGGGTTTTTCTTACCCGTTCTACCCATGATAACCATACGATAGTATTTATCTTCACTTCTAGTCCATGCTCGTGTTGGGCATTTTGATATACACTCTCCACATCCTATGCAAAGATCTTCATTCCTAATTATATCAAAGTTTTCCATACTAAGGGCTCCAGTTACTTTCTTTTTACAGTTTGTAACACAAGCATTGCAGCTTATACATTTACTTTGGTCATACTCAGGCTCAGTTGTACAGATGATACCAAAGTCCTGCATATGCGCTTTTATACAATCGTTTGGACATCCAGTAACAGCTACTTTAAAGTGGAAGTTATTTGGATATATTTCACGCTCTATTCTCTTTGCAATTCTAGTTGTATCATCATTTGCAACAGGACACACTTGATTACCTATACACGCTGAAATATTTCTAGTTCCAGCTGCGGGATAACCGTAGTCTGAAGTTTCAACAGATAGTTCAAGCGACTCAATAAGAGGTTTGATCATCTTATTAATTTCTGCCATATCATCATATGAAATACCTGGAATTTCAAAACCTTGTCTTGCCGTAAGGTGAATAGTTCCACGTCCATAATCATCAGCAATTTTCTGCACGATTCCAAGATACTCAGCTTTTAAATGTCCACCCGGAACTCTGATTCTTAGACAAGTTAATTTTCTATCTCTTGTAAGACGCCATGCATTTTTCGTTACTTGTTTTCTATTAATAGTCATATTAACCCCCTAATCTAAAAGATTCTTAGCAACTGAGTACTCAAAAACTGGACCCTCAAGACAAACGTAAGTCTCATCAATCTTACAGTGGCCACACTTACCAATACCACAGCTCATCTTACGCTCAAAAGAAACCCATATATCCTCTTCTTTTGCTCCATTTTTAAGAAGTTCAAGAGTTGTAAACTTCATCATAAGAGGTGGTCCAACTACTACGAACTTTTGTTTTTTGTCACTAGCTATACCAAGACCCTTGATATATGTCGTAACAAGACCAACATCGCCGTCCCAGCCCTCTTCTTCTCTATCTATAGTTAGAGTTAAATTATAATCACTCTTCCATCCACTAAGTTCTTCTTTAAATAATATGTCCTTTGACGATTTGAATCCAAAAATCATATTAAGACCAAGAAGTTCATCTTTCTTTTTCATAAGTTGTTTAGCAAGGTTTTTAACAGGAGCAAGTCCCGTTCCACCAGCTATAATAGTAACTTCATTAGCTAAAAAATTATTAGTATCAAAGCCATTACCATATGGTCCTCTAAACTTAATTCTTTGCCCTACTTGCTTCTTAAAGATTTCATCAGTGAGTTTTCCAACTTTTCTAATTGTCATCATCATCTCATTATCATTAAAATCACTAACAGATATTGGTGCTTCACCAACTCCTGGAATAGATAGCTGGAAAAACTGACCACTTACTAATTTGCCACTGTATTTGAAGGTGTAAGTGTAATCTATACTAGTCTCCTTCTCGATTTTAAGTATTTCAAGTGGTGTGCTTAGATATTGATTCACCATTACTCCTCCTCTATAATTTTATTTAATTTATTAATACATTTTGAGAATGATATGTACTCAGGACAGACATCATCACACCTACCACATCCAACGCACATGTGCTTATTAAATCTTCTGTGATAATCATTTATTTTATGCATTGTTTTATATCTCATCTTCTCACCATTCTTCTTTCTAAAGGAGTGACCACCAGCCATATGACTATATTCATCTATATGACAACTCGCCCACACTCTACGTCTTTCCCCGCTTTTTTTATCAGCTCCAAATTTAACGTCTTGCATAGTAAAACAAGAACATGTTGGACAAGACGTGTTACATCTTCCACAGGCAATGCATCTACTTGTATACTCTGTCCAGATTTCATGGTCAAAGTGTGATTTATTTACTTTATCAATTGCTGGAATTTTTACCTTTACAGTATTTTCTTCTATAAAATTAACCTTGTAATCCTCTTTACCATAATTACTAAAGTATTTATTAAATTCTTCGCTTTTAACTTCAACATTTATTTTTCCATCTTTAATTTTAAATCCAAGATCATACTCATCTGCTCTGTTA
>JBARWW010000235.1:0-6129 GCA_049647005.1 Acidaminobacteraceae bacterium
AGTTCAGCTTGGCTCATTTGACCACCTGAAGATGCTTTTTCTTTTGCTTTTTCTATTACAGGCTCTGGCTCAGGAGTAATAACAGGATCTGGCTCTTCTTCTACCATTCCCGCTAATAAGGCATCTAGTTCAGCTTGGTTCATCTGACCACCTGAAGATGCTTCTTCTTCTGGATTTTCTATAACAGGCTCTGGATCAGACACAACTTTTGGAGCTGGCTCATCTTCCTCTACCATTCTCGCTAACATGGCATCCAGTTCAGCTTGGCTCATCTGGCCACCTGACGGTTTTTCTTCTTTTGGCTTTTCTATTACAGGTTCTGGCTCAGGATCAACCACAGGAGCTGGCTCTTCTTCTACTATTCCTGCTAATAAGGCATCCAGTTCTGTTTGGCTCATTTGGCCACCTGACGATGTTTCTTCTTGTTTTTCCACCACAGGTTCTGGTGATGCCTTTGCTTCTTCTATTATAGGTTCAAGTTCCGGTGAAACTTCCGAAATAACTTCTGATTCTGAAAGTTTTTCCTTATCATCTATAGATTCCTCTAAGTTTTTAGGGTATTTAGGTGTCTCAAAGCGATTGCCTTCGAAACTTGATATAGAGTTTTCTTTACTTATTATATCTGAAATCATATTTCCTATGTCTCTATTTGACATAGGATTTGACTTCTCAGATGTTATGTCTAATTGTTTTGCTAGTTCCGCACTTTTCGCAAATAATTCTTTTGCACCTGGTTGTGACAAAATGGCAGATGTTGGATCTATTATTATTTCTGGTTCTGACTCTGAAATTATCTCTGAAAGCATTTTTTCCATTTCATCATTATTAAGTGGTTTAACTTGCATTTCTGGTCTCATGTTACTATCATTTGAAACTTCTTTAGGTTCTATATCTCCTAAATCAGATAACATTTTATCCAACTCGTCTTGTGTTAGATTAGTATTTGGTTTCACTCCAACTCTATTAAATATTATAGGTTTATCAAGACTTGCAGCTCCGGCACGCTCCATAATTTCAGTTGGCACATTTTGAAGCATTTTTTCTAATTCTTCTTCTGTTAAATGTTCTATAGATTTCGGTTTTTTATTAATCTCATTATCTTCTTCACGCTTATCTTCATTATCTGCCATAGTGGAGGTCCTCCTTTACTATTTAGTCTAAATAAAATTATAATTCTACAACTTCTATTCTAATTCTATTTTTTTTGCATCTAACAAATCTATTAAGTCAATTGGACTTATTTCTACTTGTATACCAATTTTACCTGCACTCAGTATTATCTTATCTAAATTTTCAACACTATTATCAAAGAATGTTCTATATTTCTTTTTCATTCCAATCGGTGAACAACCACCACGAATATAGCCAGTTAAGGTAAGTAACTCTTTAACTGCAATTAGATCTATTTTTTTTACACCTATCTCTTTTGCAGCTTTTTTTAAATTGATTTCATTTGCAGCAGGAATAACAAACACTACAATTTCTTTATCACAAGTCCTAGCAACTAGCGTTTTAAAGACTTCCAATGAACTTTTACCTATTTTATCAGCTACTGATATCCCATCAATTTTTCCATCTTTACTTTCATATGTAATTATATCAAATTCTAATTTGGAACTTGTAAGTATGCGCGTTACATTAGTTTTAATCTTAGCTGTCATGTTAACTCCTTTTACAAATTATGTATATTAAATTATACCCTTTAAACAGTTAGCTATACCATTCAATATTCTTATTTTTTTTGCTAATAGTTCTTAGATTCAAATAAACTATTTAAAACTTAAAATTTCGGTTGATAATACTAATTAACCCATATAATCAATTACATCTATTATAACATTTAGCTTAATAGTTAATAGAAATATTTTTTTAAAATTTTTACTTCTTGATATTAAACTTTCAAAGCCATATAATAAAATGAATATTGCTTAAAATACAAATATATATAAAGAGAGGCTACGATATGTTCAAAAGATTAACTGCTCAAAAAGCACTTGTACTAAGTATTTTAACTATGGCACTTCCTGCTATTATTGAGATGGCATTAAATACATTACTAGGTGTTTCAGATACTATTATGATTAGTAGATTGATTAATCAATCAGCTCTTGCGGCATCTGGTTTTGCAAACAGCATAATGTTTACACTTATATTTGTATTTACTTCCTTCAATACCGGTGCAACAGCTTTAGTTTCAAGAAGCTATGGTGAAAAGAATTTTGAAAAACTTAATCGCATTGGCAGCCAAACAGTTATGCTTAATGGACTTATAGGACTAGTTGTAATGCTACTTTCTTTAAAGTTTTCAAGTCAGATTTTCACCATATTTGATACTACAAAAGAAGTATCTATTATGATTAATAGCTATTTTTCACTTATATCTTACGGTTTATTTGCAATGTTTTTATCCTTATCATTTGCTGCTATACTTCGTGGAGCTGGTGATACTATTACACCTATGGTCGTAACTGGGTTTGCCAACATACTTAATATAATTGGTAATTATGTTCTAATACGCGGTGTTTGGATTTTCCCCGAAATGGGAATTCAAGGTGCTGCTTTATCTACAACTTTATCAAGAATAGTTGCTGTGATTATATACATTTATATCTGTTTCTTTAAACATAAACAAATAAAAATTAAATTTAAATTTATGAAATTCCAGTCTCATGTTTTAAAACCACTTATAAGAATTAGTTTACCTGGAGCTCTAGAGCAAGGACTTATGCAAATTTCATTTTTAGTTCTTGGAGTTTTTATATCAAAATTAGAAACTGCATCCGAAGCAGCATTTAGAATTCTTATAAATATTGAATCTATATCTTTTATGCCAGCAGTTGGTATATCAATTGCTGCAGCAACTTTAGTAGGCAAATCACTTGGTGAGGAAAATAAAGAGTATGCAAAAGATATAGCTCGTGTGTCATTTTCTCTTGCTATTGTGTGGGGGATATTTGTAGGATCACTATTCTTTATATTTAAAATTCCAATCCTAAAAATATTTACAACTGAACAAGCTGTCATTGAAACATCTCTTGCTTCAATGACTCTTATGGCAGTTAATCAGCCACTTCTAAACTTTATGATAGCTATATCTGGTGGGCTTAGAGGAGCTGGTGATACAAAATTTGTAATGTATATAACACTACTTAGATTATGGCTGGTGTTCGTTCCTGTTTCATATCTATTTATCAATATTTATTCATACGGTGTATCAGGACTTTGGATTGCTGAGATTTTATCATTCTTAATCTTCGACTTTATTATTTTCAAAAGATTCCAAAGTGGTAAATGGGCTGATATAAAAATATAACTTGCTACGTAAATTTAATAATATGTCCAATTAAAATAAAGGGTTATAACTACATATTTTTGTAGTTATAACCCTTTTTATATCTCAATTAATTTTTCCATTCTTTGTGACATATAACAATTCTATATCCATCTGGATCAACATATGTTCTACCATAAATATCCCAGTAGGGATTTGCCGATTTAACAGGATCAATCCCTTCAATTTTAAATCTTTCTAATGCCTTGATATACATTTTATCATCTTCGATGTAGAATACTAAAGCATCTTCATCATCAAAGCAATGACTTGGATTCTTATCTGACATAGTAAATTCAAGATGCCAGTCATCTTTTTTTTGACCAAGCATAACCCCAAGATAGCCATCATGATTAAATTCATATAATAAATTAAGGCCTACTAGTCTAATATAAAAATCCTTTATTCTATCTATATCCCCTGTATGTCTTGCAACTCTAAAATTCTGTATCATAAGATCATCTCCTTTGAAAAAAAATTTTTAGTTTTATTTTTCTATTATGCCCATCTATTCCTAGACACTTTATGGTGTGATTTAAATTTTCTTGAATATATGATTAAACCAATTATTATATTTACAACTGCAAATCCATTTAACCAAATTGAATGAAATGCTCCATTTATATAAACTGATATCTCAAGTTCTAAAAGATACAAATAAATAAGTGTTATAAGATTTGATAACATATGAAGCAGTATTGCAAGTCCAAGCGAATTGGTTTTTATATAAACAAGCCCTATTATTACACCAAGAATAAATGCTGGAATTGCTTCATATATATTAAATTTAATCAATCCAAATAAAATAGACGAAAACACCACTGCAGTTGTTGAAATATACTTATTTTTAAGTCCATTTAGTATTACACCCCTAAAAATAACTTCACTTACTATTGGTGCAAATATAAGAATTGATACAACTGACCAAAACAGACTAATATTAGCTCCAGATACTTGCATAAATATTTTTTCAAAAAATACACTCATTGGAAAATAGTAAAACAAATAATTTCTAATATCTAAAAGAATTATGCTTACACCAATTATGATAAATGAAAATGGCAAAAGTAATACTAATGATCCATTTTCAAAATTAAGCTCATCATAAATATTCCAGTTTTTAAGTTCAACAGTCGTTTTTATACTTATAACAACCGATATAATCGAGCTTACTGTATTTACTAGAGGATGAAATGAGCTCAGTTTAAACATATGAAATAATCCACTAAACATTGTACTTACAATAATATTTAGAATTATAATTTTAAGAAAAAATTCAATTGATTTAACAATACCAAATCTATACGATATTGGTTTCATACACTTCACCTCATTTGCTAATTGATACCTTTTTATAATAATTTGTAATTATATACCCATTTATTGATAAACATTATCACATTAACCTCTAAAGAGTTCTGTTAGCATCTTATCTGGGTTATTTAAAAACTCTCTTGTAATTCTATAATGATCCGTCTCTTCATATTTTACAGCCTCATACCCATTATCGACATCATAGATTATACTATCTGGATAAGACATAACTATTGGAGAATGCGTTGCTATAATAAGCTGCGATCCTAGTTCAACTAGTTGATGTATACGCCTTACTAGAGCCATCTGCCTAACTGGCGAAAGTGCAGCCTCTGGTTCATCAAATATATATAGACCGCGCCCACCAAGTCTATTTACAAGAAGTGACATAAACGATTCACCATGCGACTGTTTATGAAGCGACACTCCCCCGTATGAATCTATTAGTAATTCATCTACTAAACATATACTAAACTAACTTTATGAAAAAAGAATGTCTTAATGATTAAAAAATAATTAAATTTTTCCAAATAATTACAAGACTCAACTTTTCATTTTATAAACTATACACATAAAAATAGCGTAACAGTTTATTAATCTGCTACGCTATTACGTCTAACTTACTTGAGTTTATATCATTTTATTCTAACATGTAGGGTTTTCTAATATTAATTTTTAGTTTCTACTATTTTTATAATAATAAATGCTAGTTGCTTACATCAACATCTGAAGATACAACTCTCTTGACTACACTTGTGCTTACATTATTATCTTTGATACTTAAGCTTTCTAAATACACAAGATTTTTCAATACTTCAACATTGTATATATTGTTATAAGAAAGGTCTAGCGACTCTATATAATTTAGTTTAAAAAGTGCAGATATGTCGCTAATTTTATTATCACTAAGAGATAATGTTGTAATAGTTCTTAGATCTGCAAGTGGCTTAATATTTGATATATTATTTTTATCTAGATAAAGATCTTCAATTCTAGAAAGATTCATAAGTGGAGTAATATCACTAATTCTATTCTCATATAGATTAAGTCTTGTTAAATTAGTCAGCATACGTATGTCACTTATATCTTTTAAGTCTGCTTTATACAAACTTAACTCTTCAAGGTTTCTACAAGCATCTATACCCGAAATATCTGATATAGGATTTTGATCTAATATAACTTTTTCAAGATTTGTAAGACTCTCAATTCCATTTAATGAAACAATTGAATTTTTTCTACCTATAATAATTTTAAGTTTTTCTAAATTTGTAAGTGCATCTATATCTAGTACAGCATTATCATTAAAACTTATACTTTCAAGATCACTTAGCCCACTTAAAGGTGATAAGTCATTTATCATATTACTTGATAAATCAATGCTAGTTATATTAAATAAGTTTTTAAGAGGCTCTACATTTTTTATATTATTGCCACTTAAGTTTAATGATTCAAGATTATATAATCTCTCAATAGCAGAAATATCC
>JBARWW010000236.1:0-3411 GCA_049647005.1 Acidaminobacteraceae bacterium
GATATACATGAGCAAAGTATAATATATAGCTACGTTGCAATAGAATATATCGCAGGAAGTGTATTATTTACTTTTGGTGGAGTTTTTTCAATGATTAAGACTTTTAAAGAGAAAGGAGACTTGATTATAAAATAAGCGAGTTTAATTCTCGGTGGATATTTGATTACATTATTGCCAGTGTAGATTAGTAAATAATAAGCTATCTAAACTAGGAGTTAATCCCAGTCAAAGATAGCTTATTTTTTAAAAAAATTATAATATTTTAAATAATTCATCAAATTTTTTCTATATAGAAAGGTTGTTTACAAATAAACTACAGAAGTTTATTGATAATTAATCTCATTTAGAATATATCCGAATAAAATCTATTTAATCATAAAATTTATATTTTACTTGTTTTTCTGTTACAATTTTAAAAAAGGAGATGTTGCACATGAGGTACTTAAATGAGAAAGCAATTAGTTCTTCAATTACATATGATGATATGGTCATTGCAGTTGAAGAGGCACTTATACATTATAAAAATGGTGATTATAATATGCCAGAGAGATTTCACTATACACATGAAGATAAGACTCTACTCTATATGCCTTGTTTTTCAAATGGAATTTTAGGAACAAAGATTTTGACAGTGTTTCCAGGTAACATTAAGAAAAATCATCCTGTGATAGATGGACTAATGCTACTAAATGATTATGAAACGGGTGCGCCAAAAGCCATGATTGATGGAAAATTACTTACAGCCCTTAGAACTGGAGCTGTTGGAGCTATAGGAACAAAATACATAAGTAATGTAGATTCAAAAACTTTAGGACTTATAGGTGCTGGTGCTCAGGGAATATATCAGATTATATTTGCGTGTCACCTAAGACCTATCACAGACGTTTATATAACGACTAGGAGTCAGAGTAAATTAGAGGATTACATAAAAAAACTTAAAATCATACTTCCAAATATAAACTTTCATGCTAGTAAGTCAACGAGAGAGCTTGTTGAAAAATCTGATATTATAATTACTGCAACTAGTTCTATGACACCAGTATTGCCAGAAGAAAAATCACTCTATATAGGAAAAACGTTTATAGCTATTGGCTCGTTTAAACCTGATATGCGTGAACTTCCAAATGCTTTAATGGAAGTTGCAAGTGAAATCTATGTAGATATTGATTATGCTAAAGAAGAGAGTGGAGATCTAAAAATACCACTAGAAGATGGGCTTATTAAAGAAGAAAAGATTAAGTCAATTGCAGTTCTTGTAGATGAAAACAGAATACTTGATAATAAAGATAAAACAATTGTATATAAATCTGTTGGAATGGCATTATTTGATGTTATTGTTGCTACAAAGATACTTGAGTGTGCAGAGAATAAAGGATTAGGTCAATTGTTAGAAGAGTAAAATTAGTTTAGGATAAATAGTATTTAAGTTTAATGTGAGTATAAACTATGTTTTACTGAATTGCACTTAGTTTGATTTATTTATATTAGTTAAAAAAAGCCAGAATTCTCTTTTTTTATAGAGAATTCTGGCTTTTATATAATGAAATTGTAAATATAGATATTTGTTTTTATTTTGTTACATGAGCTTCAAATAATTTGTATTGCTCATCAATTACTGGGTTTGAAATTACAAAACCGTTTTCAGATCTTAACTGAACTAAAGCTTTAAATGCTAAACTTTGATCTGCCTCTATTTTTTGAGCAGCTAAAGTGTTTTGGATATCAGTTTTCATATCTTCAAGTGATTTCTTTTCTTCGCCAGCAGTTTTCTTTATAATATGGAATCCAAACTGTGACTGAACTGGTTCAGCTGTAACTTCGTCGATTTTTAAAGCAAATGCAGCAGCTTCAAATTCTGGAACCATAGCACCTTTAGCAAATGATCCAAGTGCACCACCATTAGCTCCTGAACCTTTGTCATCAGAAAATTCTATAGCAAGGGCTGCAAAGTCTTCGCCATCAGCAATACGTGCTGTTAAACTAATAGCTTCTTCTTTTGCAGCTGCAAGTGAAGCTTCTGTTTCATCAGCAGGTGTTATAAGAATATGGCTTGCTTCAATATTTGGAGTGAAAGCATCATAGTAAGCTTGAATTTCTTCAACTGTGATATTATTTTCAATAATATACTTAAATGTATAAGCATTTCTTTGCTCGTTTAAGTATAGAGAGTTCAGAAACGCTGCTTCATCTTCAAATCCGTTGATCTTTAGTGATTCTTCAAAATTATCTTTGTAGTAACTTTTGATGTTTTCAGCATTAGCTTCTACATTGATAGTCATATCATCTGTTACTGGTTCAACAACATCTAATATACCTTTATCAACCATATCTAACATAACCATCATTCCTGATTTTGCTAAAATCGCTTCAGAAAATTCACCTTGAGGTAAAGTTCCTTGAGTGTATGTAGCTACGATATCTGTGCTTGCAGCTGAGGTAGTTGCTGACTGTGATGAACACCCTGTTAATGCGCCTACCACAAGTACTGCTGATAAGATTATTACCATTCTCTTCTTTAATTGCATATTAATCCTCCGTTTATCTAATTCATATTATTATGCTGTCCCTATCTATACTATCATATTAAATAGATGTAAAACAATTATGAACAAATTATGTCAATATGATTACAATTGTCAAAAACAATGGAAATGTCTAAAAAAACAGTTTAACAGTGTAAATATTATTTACACTGTTAAACTATTTTACATGTTTGAATTTGATTTTTTCATCACTATGTTTATTTTTTAACAAATAATTATAAGAAAATGGAATCGATTTTAAATTTAAAACACAAAATTTAGTAGGATGAAAAAATTTAAAACATTACAATCTTTTATTTGCAAAGCGTTAACGACATTTGTTGTTTTTTAAATAAATAATTGGCACGCGATTTGCTTTATTACTTGTAGTGATGATGTTAAGTTTATAACTAATCAAAAGTTAGATTAAGAAAATATCTACTTATAAGAGATTGTAATAATGAAATTATTTATATAAGGAGGAAACAAAATGAATTTTGGGTTATCTAGTGAGTATGTTCTTCTGCAAGAAATGTATAGAAAGTTCGCTGAAAATGAAGTTCAACCAATCGCTGCAGAGGTAGACGAGAATGAAAGATTTCCAGAAGAAACAGTAGTAAAGTTAGCAAAAAATGGATTCCTTGGAATACCATTTGCTAAAGAGTACGGTGGTGAAGGTGGAAACAACATAATGTATGCTATGGCTGTTGAAGAATTATCTAAGCATTGTGCAACTACTGGTGTAATTGTTTCAGCTCATACATCACTTGCTGGAGCTCCAATCAATGAGTTTGGTACTCCTGAACAAAAAGAAAAATATCTTGTGCCACTTGCTAAAGGCGAGACACTTGGAGCATTTGGTCTTACAGAGCCAAACGCTGGTACGGAC
>JBARWW010000237.1:0-7684 GCA_049647005.1 Acidaminobacteraceae bacterium
TCGAGTTAAGTGGTATGATTATGAAAAAAAATAATAAAATGTTATTATTTGCAGTTATATCAGTACTAGCGTTTTCGTTAGTTGGCTGTTCTGTTGATAAAGAGGTGATTGAAGTAGAACAAGCTGATCTAGTAGCAGATGAGACTACTGATGCAATGGACGATAAGTTATCAGCTTTAGCTGTTTTAGCCGCAACTACTGATGAGTCTTACGTAATAGTTGATGCTAGAATTAACGATGCGTTTAATGGTTGGTTAATTGACGGTGTTAAGCGTGGTGGTCACATTAAAGGTGCAGTAGATTTTTCTGCTAACTGGTTAAATGTTGACAATGAATCTAAAGAAGATATTTTAAATAAAGCATTAGAAGTAAAGGGCATCACGCCTGATAAAAATGTTATTGTTTATGATGTAAACGGAAGAGATGCCATGGCTGTAAAAATATTTCTAGAAGAAAATGGATTTGGAAATATTGCTATATTTGATTTAAATGAGTGGGCAAATGATGACTCATTAGAATTAGTTAAGTACGCAAACTATGAGTTAATAGTTCCAGCAGTAGTAGTTAAAGATATATTAGATGGTAAAGAGACTGAGTCATTTGAAAATGTATCTAAAGTTAAGATAGTTGAAGCAAGTTGGGGTGAAGAAGAAACTTCATACGCTAAAGGTCACGTTCCAACTTCTTTCCATATAAACACTGACTCAATTGAGCCACCACCAGCTTGGATGCTTGCAGATGATGCAACACTTGAGAAATTTGCAGTTGATCATGGTTTTACAAGCGAAGATACTGTTATCGTAACTGGTCAGGAACAAATGGCAGCTTATAGAGTTGCTGTTGCACTAAGATATATTGGCGTTAAAGATGTTAGAGTTCTAAACGGTGGTACACTTGCGTGGACTACAGCTGGATATGAACTTGAAACTGAGTCTAATGAAGCAGTTGCAGTAGAAAGCTTTGGAGCAAAAGTTCCAGGTAATGAAGCTATAATTGATACAGTAGCAGAATTAAAAGCTGGACTTAAAAATCCTGACACATTCACGCTTGTAGATAATAGGACATGGGAAGAATTCATTGGAGAATCAAGTGGATACTCTTACCATGATGAAATGGGTCGTATTGAAGGATCTGTATTTGGATATGCTGGTGAAGGCAATTCTTATTCACTAAGTTACTATAGAAATATTGATAATACTATGAGAAGACCAGAGGAATTTGTTGCACTTTGGCAAGCTAATGGTATCGACATTACAAAACATTTATCATTTATGTGTGGTAGTGGATGGAGAGCTTCAGAGATTCTTTACTACTCTGATGTATATGGTGTAGAAGACGCAGCTATTTATAGTGATGGTTGGATTGGTTGGAGTACTGACAAGTCAAATCCGATCATTGTAGGTGATCCAACGAAATAATGAATAAAAAAACAATAAATTATATGGGTGTAGTTATTTCTGCAATACAGTTACTATTAATAGCTATACCCTTTGTATTTGAATACTTATCTAAGAGTAAAGCTCTGCTTATGAGACACTTATATACGAAAAAGTTAGATCATCTAAACACAATATTAGATGTTACGCACAGAAACATATATGCAACTATTATACTTATAATAACGGTCACTTTATTATTTATACTTATAAAGAATGCAAATATTAAACTAAAGGATTTTATAGTTAATGTTATATTGGTGTTGGTCTTAGTATTTATGCTTAGCTTTGATTTGTTCTCTGCTAAATTAACTTTTACTTATAGCATTATAATTTTAGCATTCGTTTGGATGCTAGATATAATTAAATTGTTTATGAAAATCAATTTCAGAAAAAAATATAAGAATTTTAACTAATTGTATATAAGATAATTTAATTGTAAACTTAAGTAGTAGAAGTCGTATATTGACTTCTGCTTTTTTATACAATTTTAAATAAATATAATATTCATAAGTAAAATATATGAAAGTTACTATTAGATATGCTATTTGATTGGAGGTTTATATGATTAGATTAGAAAGTGAGAGATTAATAATTCGCGATCACATAGAATCGGACTTAGAAAATCATCATAGTTTGATTTCGGACATTGAAGTTATGACTTACATACAAGATATAATGACAAATTCACTAGACCAGTCAAAAGAAAATCTTGAATTTAGCATAAAAGAATCACGAAGTAGTGATAGAAGATGTTATTTTTTCTTAGTAGAATTAAAGAAAACTAAGGAGTTTGTTGGATCAATTGGATTTACTATAACTGAGCAAAACAAATTTGGTGGCCTAGCTGAGATAGGCTACTTTATACTAAAAAAACACTGGGGAAATGGATACGTAACAGAGGCAGCAAGGCTAGTTATAGACTATATTTTTAATGAAATGAATCTGCATAAAATATATTCGGGATGTAACGTAGATAATATTGCATCAGAAAATATAATGAAAAAACTTGGAATGAAAAAGGAAGGTCATCTTAAGAGTCATATATGTCATAATGGCATGTGGAAAGATAGGGTTTTGTATGGAAAAATTAAAAAAACAGTTTGACAAAGGTATATTTATGCAATATACTCGTGGCAATAACTAAATAATGAAACATCAATTTGCAACAAATAAGTTGTATTGATGCTCATCACGAGAGATGTAGGGACACGGCCCGTAGATATCTCAGCAACCTGCTTTGCAAGGTGCTAACTCCGTCAGCTATGCTGGAAGATGAGGTAAGAAGTAAAATAATCACTTCTCCCTAATCTTAATTAGGGAGAATTTTTTTACTTCTTTCAGGCTTTCAGATTTTAATGTCTTAAATTTTATTCAGAATTATTACAATATAAATTAAGGGGGAAAAAATATGTCAACAAATTATAAGTTTTCAACAATTGCAGTTCAAGGCACGTATAAAGCGGATGAAACAGGAGCAAGGATTCTTCCGATTCATCAAACGGCTTCATTTGATTTAGGTAATACTGAAAAAGCATCCAATTTATTTGCTCTTAAAGAGTTTGGCAATATCTACTCAAGAATAAATAATCCAACGTGCACAGCATTTGAAGAGAAAGTTGCACTTCTAGAAGGTGGAGTAGCTGCATTATCTACATCGTCGGGTCAAGCAGCTCTGTCTATAGCAATACTTAATATATGCGGTGCAGGAGATCATATATTAGCTTCAAGTTCAATATATGGTGGCTCGTATACTCTTTTTAAATATACCTTTGGAAAACTAGGCATAGAAGTTACTTTTTTTGATCAAGAATCATCTTTTGACGAAATTCAGGCTCTAGTAAAGCCAAACACAAAAGCTGTATACGGCGAAACTATAGGTAATCCGGGGCTTAATATTTTAGATTTTGAAAAATTTGCAAAAGTATCAGAGAAAAATAAAATTCCATTTATTGTTGATAATACATTTGCAACACCTTATCTAGCTAGACCTTTTGAATTTGGAGCTCATATTGTTATTCATAGTGCTACTAAGTATATTGGTGGACATGGTAACAGTATCGGTGGTGTTATAGTTGATAGTGGTAAATTTGACTGGGATAATGGAAAGTTTAAAGATCTAATTGAGCCAGATCCAAGTTACCATGGTATGAAGTATGTGGAAACGTTTGGACCACTTTCTTATATAGTAAAAGCAAGAGTACAAGTGCTAAGAGATGTAGGTGCAACACTTAGTCCCTTCAATAGTTTTTTATTGAATCTAGGTCTTGAAACACTTCCAATTAGAATGGAAAAACACTGTGAGAACACTCTCAAACTAGCTAAGTATTTAGAAACAAATGAGAATGTGAGTTGGGTAAATTATCCTGGTATTGATACCCATAAGACATATGATAGAAAAGAAAAATACCTACCAAAAGGTGCAAGTGGAGTATTTACGTTTGGTATAAAGGGTGGAAAAGAAGGTGGGATTAAATTTATTGATAGTGTTAAGCTTGCTTCACTAGTTGCCAACATAGGTGATACTAGAACAATGGTTATACATCCAGCTAGTACAACACATAGTCAACTTTCGGAGCAGGAGCAAAACTCTTCAGGTGTAACAAGTGATTTAATTAGAGTGTCAGTAGGTATTGAAGATATTGAGGATATTATAGAGGACTTTAAGAAGGCACTAGCATAAGGCTAGTTTTAAACTTTAAGTGTATGATTAGTCCCATATAGATAGAAATAAGGATTTGACTAAAAAAACATATAATAAATAAAGTAAATTATAAATGTAGAGAGATAAGGAGAGGTAAGTATGCCAGTTATAGTGCCTAAAGGATTTCCCGCATATGATATATTAAGTGGTGAAGGGACATTTTTAATGGATAATGCAAGGGCTGCGTCGCAAGATATACGAGCTCTTGAAATATTAGTACTCAATATAATGCCGACTAAAATTGTGACAGAAACACAACTGCTTAGACTTATATCGAATTGCCTAATTCAAGTAAATGTTACCTTTATACACCCAAGAGATCATATAAGTAAAAATACGAATCATAATCATCTCGAAAAATTTTATAAAACATTCGATCAAGTTAAAGATAGAATGTTTGATGGATTAATAATAACTGGTGCACCTGTAGAAAATCTTGAGTTTGAAGAGGTTGATTACTGGGATGAACTAGTTGAAATTATGAATTATTCCCAGACGAATGTGACATCAACACTTCATATATGCTGGGGAGCACAAGCTGCACTAAGTTACCGCTATGGCATAAAGAAGAGGGCGCTTGGTAAAAAACAATTTGGTATATATAATCACAAAGTAAGTAATGCTTCACATCCATTACTGAGAGGTTTTGATGATGAATTTTATGCTCCACACTCCAGGAATACTTATAACCAGACATCTGATATAGAGGCTTCTAATGATTTAGATATTTTAGCCTACTCAGATGATGCAGGTGCGTATATCGTATCTGATAAGAGTAGTAAGAATATATATGTTTCAGGGCATTGTGAGTATGACTTTGATACTTTATCTAAGGAATACAAGAGAGATTTAGATAGAAATGTAGATATAGATATGCCTATTAACTATTATCCAGATGATGACTCAAGTAAAAAGCCTATTAATAAGTGGAGAAGTCATGCAAATTTGCTGTATAGAAACTGGATTAATTTCCAAGTATATCAAGAAACTCAGTATGAAATCAATAAGTAAGATTAAAAATCGGATTAACAAGTTGTAGGAATAACACAAAACTAGCGCTTGTAGGATTACTTGAAAACTCGCTTTTGTGTATAAAAAACATAAAGTTGCTTTATTGCTTTACACCACTAAAGTTTTTGCGTCAAATCTATTGACTGGGAACTCATCTTAGTTTAGAATAACAATCAACAACAAGAAAACATACAAACAAAACAAGATTTTGTCATACGATGTATAACAAAACCAAGCTCGCTATATATAAATTTTTCCATCTTAAACCATGATGAAAAAAATTTACTTGTGAACTTTTCTTGTATTAATAAAGACTGTGAAGAGAAAGAGTAAAGCGAGCAACATTTGTTATAGAGAGATCCCGCTTGGTGAAAGGGTGAACAAAAAGTCGTTTGAACACATCTCGGAGTTGAACACCGAAATTAAGTAGGCTGTTTCCGTATTTGCACACGTTATAGTGCCTAGAGTGTTTTAATGCACTTACAGAGGATATCATTGTGAAGTGATATTGAATTAAGGTGGAACCGCGTGAGTTACTCTCGTCCTTTTATAGAAATATAAGGACGAGAGTTTATTTTTTTTGAACGCAGAACTTCGACAAGTAAATTTATCCACACGAACTAAGTTGTAAATTTACGATTAAGAGAATCTGTTGTTGTTGAAACAAAGTTTCGTCAACGTGTCGTTATTAGAGATATAGAAAGTTGTAAACTAAAAATCTAATGTAGAAATTAAAGGAGAGAAAAAAATGAAAAATTTATTAAAGGTATTACAGTTAACAGTTATTATGGCACTTGTACTTGTATTTACAGTGGCTTGTACGAGCAAGGAAGCGGACACAAATGAAGTAGCAGATTCAAATGAAGCAGTAGCTGAACTTAATGATTATGAGAAGATAGTTGAGCGAGGATATATAGTACTTGGACTTGATGATACATTTGCACCAATGGGTTTTAGAGATGCAGATAATGAATTAGTTGGATTTGACGTAGATTTAGCAAAAGAAGTATTTGCAAGACTTGATATTGAACTAAGATTCCAACCAATTGATTGGTCTATGAAAGAAACAGAGCTTAACAGTGGAAACATTGATATGATTTGGAATGGATATACGATTACTGATGAGAGAATGGAAAAAGTATTATTCTCAAAGCCATACATTAAAAACAGACAAATTATTGTTACAAAATATGATAGTGGTATTGTTACTAAAGCGGACTTAGAAGGTAAGTTCGTATCAGCACAAAGTGAATCAAGTTCAGTAGATGCAATCAACAAAGACACAGAATTTGTAGCTTTAATTAAAGATAATGCTCCAATTACATTTGATACTAACAACGAAGCATTTTTAGATTTAGAAGCAGGTAGAGTTGATGCTGTAGTAGCAGACGAAATCTTAGCTATGTACTACTTAAGTCAAAAGGGCGCTGAGAACTACAATGTTCTTGCAGAAGACTTAGGAAAAGAAGAGTATGGAATTGGTTTTAGAAAGACTAGTAAAGAAGTAGTAGAAGCAGTAGATGGAGCACTTGATTCTATGAGAGAAGATGGCGTTATGGGCGAAATCTCTAAAAAGTGGTTTGCAGAAGATATTATTAACTATTAATTATTAGATACTAGATATATAAGAGTATTAAGCGAGGTATTTTATGAATTACGTGCTAGAACTTCTTCCACCACTATTTGTGGGAATGATAACAACATTAAAAGTATTTGCATTTACATTATTATTTTCAGTTCCTCTAGGTGTGATAATTTCAATTCTTAGATTGTCAAAAAATAAAGCGGTAAATAAAATTACTAGAACGTATATATTGGTTATGAGAGGAACGCCACTATTACTACAAATTATATTTGTATTCTTTGGTCTTCCTACTATAGGTATAGTATTTGATAGATTTACATCGATTATACTTGCCTTTACACTTAACTACGCAGCCTACTTTGGTGAGATATTTAGATCAGGCCTTAGTGCGGTTGATAGAGGTCAATATGAAGCGGCTACCATGCTTGGCATGAGTAAGATACAAGCGTTAAGGAGAGTCGTGCTACCACAAGTAATTAAGATTACGCTACCAGTTGTAGCAAATGAAGTTATAACGCTTGTAAAAGATACATCACTTGTATATATAGTGGGCATTAGTGATCTACTTAGAGTGGGTAAGATTGCTTCTAACAGAGATGTTACACTACTGCCATTACTAATGGTTGGGCTTGTGTATTTAACACTTACAGCGATATTTACGAAGGCATTTGATAAGTTAGAAGAATCGTTATCATATTATGAATAGTTATAGTTATAGTTATAGATTTGGAGTGGATGAAGTATGGTACTAAGTGTAGAAAATATCTCGAAAAAATTTGGAGATGTAGTAGCAGTTGAAAACCTAAGTTTTGATCTTGAAAGAGGAAAAATTATAAGTATTATAGGTAAAAGTGGAGCTGGTAAAACTACAGCCCTAAGATGTATCTGTACTCTTGAGACATGTCAGAAAGGAACTATTAGGATTGATGAGAACTATCTATGTAAAGA
>JBARWW010000238.1:0-6729 GCA_049647005.1 Acidaminobacteraceae bacterium
AAGTATGTGAGAGTTCTGTAAAATGCTTGAGTATAACTTCATTTTTCTTCGAGTACAAAAGATCATTTGTAAAGCATTTATCAAATTTAACTTCTGATATTGGCAACTTAGAGAAATAATTTAATGAAGAATACCCTACTCCAAAATCATCTAGCGATATAGATATATCATACGTTCTTAGTTCTTTAAAAATACTTGATGCAAGATTAATATTTTCAATAAGTGACGTTTCAGTAATTTCTAAATTAACTCGACTTGGATTTATAGAGTATTTCCTTATATTTCCCATAAACTTATCAACAAACCCATCTTCAAATATTTCAACAGCCGAAACATTTATAGACATCTTAATATCATCATATCCATTATCTATAATTGATCTAAGTTTTCTTAGTGACTCTTCCATAATAAACTTACTAATTCGATTCATTTTTCCCGTTTTTTCAGCAAGTGGTATAAATTCTTCTGGTGATATAAAATTTCCATCATCGTCAATCCATCTAATCAAAGCTTCAACTCCAACTATCTTGCGCGATCTTATATCAACTTGTGGCTGAAAATACATTTGAAATTGTTTTTTATTAATGGCTCTTTCGAGTTTGTTTTCTATCATTAGTTTATTCTCATAAATGGCATCAATTTTAGAATTGTAGCATAGATAGCTATTTTTTACACTATTTTTAACTTCAAGTAAAGCAAGTTCAACTTCTTTCATCGTTTTGTTGTAATCGTGTTTAAATGAAGTATTTGAAAATCCAATAGAAGCTCCCATTTTACAATGATTTACAAGCAAATCCTGAGATTTATTTAATTTTTCTATAATACTACTAGCAAGATGTGACGCTGAGCACTCATTGCCATAGTGTATGATTCCAAAACGATCTCCACCTAAGCTATATACCTTATCACTATAACTTGTCGTTTCAATAATTAACTTTGCAACTTCTTTAAGATATTCATTTCCCTTGGTAAATCCAATTACATTATTAACATACTTAAAGTTATCTAGGTTAAGTAGTAGTACAATTCTTTTATCATTGAGATGCGATTTATCGTTAAAATCTTTTTGAAATGCTATGCTATTTGGTATCTCTGAAATCTGATCTACATAGGCAAGCTTAAGTATTTTTATCTCAGCTTGAGTTAATTTCTTAGTCTGATAATTAAAATCATCAGTTTTATCTTTTAAATTTTTCTGCAATTTATTAAAGAATATTAATATTAAAACTATTAAAATAGATTTCAAAACTAGGAAAACTATAGTAAGTAACGTTTCCCTTTCACCATTTGTATAAAGCATTATAATTGACCAAAATGCTAAAAATTGCACCAATTTTGATTTGTAATTAACACCTGCGTTAAAATATTTTAACGCAAGATAAAAATAAGCGAGAACTAAACATAGCGTTATCAGCTCCACTTTTAAGTAAAAAATATTCATTATTAATCCCCTATATCATCCACGTATTTTCGACCATTTGTAGAACAAAGTCGAACCCCTGACATATTATAACATATTAACTAAGCAAGTAAACATTTTTTCCATTTTTTCATTGCTTAGCTGTCATACATATATGATATATGGGTTAATGATTTTTTAATTTTACTCCACCTTTGTAAATGCTAACTTTGGATGATTGCAAGAAGGACATTTCCAGTCTTCTGGTATATCTTCAAACTTAGTACCTTTCTCAATATCATGTATCCAATCACCCTTTTCAGGCTTATACACATAGCTACATACAGAACATTTAAAGTAATCCATATTTTCTCCTTTTTATAAATAATAAGTAATTTATTATTATAGTTTTTTTAACTATTTCTAATATTTTTTTAATCTATTAAAAATATGCTTCTAATAATTTTAGCATATTATTTACTTATAAGATAAATCAATTTCAAAAAATATTATTAATTATATAAGATACTCTGGGAGGTACACAATGTTTAGTTTTATATTTAGCATTTTCATATTTTTAGTTTTAATTAAGTTTTTAGTTCATTTAGGTTTTGGTATTACAAAACTAGTGATTTCACTAATTGGTATTGCTTTTGCATTTGTATTAATTCCTGTGTCAATTGCTCTTATTATTCCGATTCTAATAATTATAGGATTTTTTGCTATAATTAGCTCTATATTAAGAGCCGCATAAAAAATTTTAAATATGAATTATTATAACTTCATAAACAAATAAAGGACTATATAAATGTAGAAATCAACCTACATTTATATAGTCCTTTAATACTATAGTTAAAATTTTAATTGTAATTTCTATATTACTTAGTTGAATTTACTAGATCAAACTCCTCTGTGATTTCTTTAGAAGGGGCATCGCCCATTTTTGAATCCACATATATAGCTATAAATGAAACTATCATTGCTGGAACAATTTCATATAAATCAAATATCCCACCAGATAGCTGCTTCCAAATCACCACAGTAGCTCCACCCATAATTAGTCCTGCAAGTGCTCCATTTCTAGTCATTTGCTTCCAGAATAATGCAAGAATGATTACTGGTCCAAAGCTTGCTCCAAATCCTGCCCATGCATATGACACTAAATCTAGTACAGAACTATTTGGATTAAGTGCAAGAACATATGCAAGTGCCGCAACTGCAACAACTGCAATTCTACTTACCTTTAGCAATTCTTTATCAGTTGCATTTTTATTAATTAATACACTATAAAAATCTTCCGCAAGAGCAGACGATGTAACTAAAAGCTGTGAATCAGCTGTACTCATAACTGCTGCAAGTATAGCTGCAAGAAGTATTCCTGCAAGTATTGGTGTAAACATAGAGTTTACCATAACCATAAATACAGTTTCTGAATCAGCAACGCCCAATGTTCCATTAAGAAGTACTCTACCAACAAGTCCTATTATAACGGCTGCAAATAGAGATATAACAACCCACACCATAGCAATCGATCTTGCTTTTTTTATTTCTTTATGAGATGAAATCGCCATAAATCTAGATAATATATGTGGCTGTCCAAAGTAACCAAGTCCCCATGCAAGAAGTGATATAAGTGATATCATACCAATGCTTGTACCCGAAGAATTAAGTATTGGATCCAAGAAGTTAAGCTCGATTGCTTTTACTCCTTCAATAGCTGCACTTACACCACCAATATTTCTAACAGCTGTAAATGGAACAACTATAAGTGCAAGTAACATTAGCAGCCCCTGGAAAAAGTCTGTCCAACATACTGCTAGGAAACCACCTAAAAATGTATATGAAATAATAACCAAAGTACCTATTGTAAGTGCTATAATATATTTTACACCAAATACTGTAGAAAATAATTTTCCACCAGCTACAAGTCCAGCTGATGTATATATAGTGAAAAATACAAGTATCAAGATTGCTGAAATAAGTCTAAGCATTTTAGATTTATCTCGAAATCTATTTTCTAAGAATGAAGATATTGTGATTGAATCTCCTGAGATCTCTGTGTATTTTCTAAGTCTCATAGCAACTACTTTCCAGTTTATATAAGTTCCAACTCCAAGACCTATAGCTATCCATATAGATTCCATACCAGATACAAATGCATACCCTGGTAAACCCATAAGTAACCATCCACTCATATCTGAAGCTTGAGCACTTAAAGCTGTAACCCAACTATTTAAACTTCTATCTCCTAAAACGTAATCATTAATGTTTGATGTTTGTTTATAATAATAAACCCCTATTCCCATCATTATAAGCAAATACCCTACAAACGATATTATGATTCCTACTGACTGAATAAACATAACTTCACTCCCCTTTTGCAATATGTAAAAACTATAGTGATGACAATAGTTTTTATCGTCATCAAAGTCTTCAAAAAAATAAAAAGCCCTCCTAATAAAAGGACGGGAATTAACCGTGCTACCACCTTTTTCTTACTACTTAGTTTCTTATACACACTAAAAAACTTAATAATAAACTTACTTAATAGAGATAACGGTCTTACCCGTTCCTAGATACTAAAATTCCCTAGGAAAGCTCACAGACTGGTTCGTAAAAAAGCGGTCTAGGTAGATCTCAGCATCCTACCTTCTCTTTAAGACTTAATTAACTACTATTTCTATTCAACGCAATTGCATATAGGTTTCGCAATTAATATACATTGTATTACAAAGCCCCCATAATTTCAATACTAAAAATTAATTTATACAGCATTATCCATATAACTTTTTTTATATGCAAGGCATCTATTAGCAATATTTTCAGCGGATTATACTTTTTTTACTATACGTAAACACTTATTATACATACAAAATTATCATTGTATTTTCTCAGTTATATATGTGATACTTTAATTTTTTGATATAATAAATATATAGCTAAATTTATGACTTTTAAAGTAGTATCTTAAACTAAAAATTATAACAATATGCTGGTTAAACTTTTATATATTAATAAAAAAATGAGGTGTTTTTATGAAATTTGTAAACTTTATGATAGCCGATAAAAAACAAATTGGAATTCTTTTAGACAAGGAAAAAATTTGTTCTGTAACTAATTTCTTTAAAAATCAAGCTAATTATAATCAAGCTATCATAGATATGAACTGGGTAATAGAAAACTGGAATAATGATTACTTAAAAGAGTTGGACATTTACATAAATTTATCTGATGAGATATACAATGTGAACGATGTTAAGATATTACCTCCAATAGAATTTCCAAAACGAAACGTATTTTGCTTAGGAAAAAACTACCTAGATCATGCGCTTGAAGTTAAGGGACTCAAGGGATCTGAAGGTGAACTACCAAAATTCCCTATATATTTTTCAAAACTTGCAAGTCCAGCTATAGGTGATGGCGATGACATCAAGGCTTACTCTGATTTAACTGATAAACTTGACTATGAAGTGGAACTTGCGATTATCATAGGTAAAGACGGTATTAATATAGTAAAAGAAGAAGCTGAGGATTATATATTTGGATATACAATTGTAAATGATATCTCTGTCAGGAATATGCAAAGAAAACACGGACAGTGGTTTAAAGGAAAGGCACTTGATACTCATTGCCCGATAGGCCCACATATAGTTGATAAATCAGAAATTCCATTCCCAGTTGAGTTAAATATCAAGTCATATATAAACGATGAACTTCGCCAAAACTCTAATACTAAAATGCTTATATTTGATATTCCAACAATCATATCCGACTTATCAAAAGGAATGACGCTAAGGGCTGGAGATATAATAATTACAGGAACACCAGCAGGTGTTGGCCTTGGATTTAAACCCTTTAAGTTTCTAAATGTAGGCGATAAAGTTGTATGTGAGATTGAAAAGATTGGCACGCTTACTAATTATATTGTTGACTAATTTTTCTTATAAGTAAATTTACTAGGTAATAAAACCTTCAAATTGATAATAAAAAAATCCATGTTGAGTATGATACTCGTCATGGATTTTTCTTATATTATGTATTTGTTATTTTAAACTAGAGCATAAAAGAATGGTACAAGCACCGGAACTAAAAAACTAAGTACAGCTCCCGTGAAAAATGACATTACTACGATCTCTGGTCCCGTTGACTTTGAAATTAGTGGAAGTGTCGTATCCATTGCTGTTGCGCCTGCTGGTGCAATTGCAGTGTAGTGATTTAAATTTTTTGCAACAAATGGAATAAAAATAAATGCAAGCAGCTCACGGAATACATTTGATAAGAATGAGATAGTTCCAAGTTCTGCACTATGTAACTTTGTAAGTAGTATACCGGATAAACTATACCACCCTAGTCCTGAAGCAAGTGCTAAACTTTGATTTAGTGGAAACTTAAGAAGTAATCCAGAAATAACTCCACCAATTAAACTTCCTACAACTACTGAGAGAGGTATAAGTATAAGTAGTGCTCCATGTTTTTTTATATCTTTAAAAACTTCTTTATTGCGACCGAGGTCTATACCTACTAAAAATAGCAGTATAGATAGGGCTACAGTAGTAAATGTACCTATATTTTCATTAAATTCTACTGGTATAAAAAAGTAACCTGCAAGTATACCAAGTACAACTGCAATCAATATATTTCTAGTCATTGGCTTTCTCCTTTCTCATATATATTGTAGTTACAAAGTATACAACTACAACACTCATAAAAGTTGTAAGAACAGCAAATACTAGTGATGATATACCTATCTCTGATAGTTTACTCACTATATCAGGATTTACTCCTACAGAAATACCCATAACAAATAGAAGTACAAGTACTCCAAGCGTTTGGAGTTGTGATATTATTTTTACTTGTTTTTCATTAAATTTAATCATTGCCCCTACAAGTACACCAAGTAGCAGTGCAAAAAATATAATTCCCATAAAATCCCCCTAGTTTAAAAGTTTTTCGCTTCACTCCCTATTTACAAGCCAGTGCTTACCACCATATCTGATACCAATAGCTCCAAGTGGTGCTGTTACAAGTATAGAAAGTACTGCTATGGCAAGCATAACTTCACCACCTGCTACACCAAGCGTAAGTGGAATTGCGCCAATCGCAGCTTGCACAGTTGCTTTTGGAGTATATGCTACTACACAAAATAATCTTTCCTTAAAGTTAAGATTTGATCCTATAACCGATATAATAACCCCAAAAGACCTAGCTAGAAGTCCTATAATTATAAGTACAAGTCCAACTACACCTGAATCAAATGCTACCGATATATTTACCTGCGCTCCAACTAATACAAATAATAATATCTCAGCAAATATCCAAATTTTATTGAA
>JBARWW010000239.1:0-9738 GCA_049647005.1 Acidaminobacteraceae bacterium
GTTCATTACTAACAAAGATAGAATCACCATAAAAATCAATACCATAGTCAATTGCTTTTATAGATTTTAGAGATACATCTTTATCTTCTGATTTAAAGTTATGTGTTCCAAGGTAACCGGGTATAATATCAAATTCTTTTGATATTAAATCATTTATTGTTAAATCTCGATTATTACTTAAAAAATTGTCATCAGATGGGTTGATACCTTCACTGAGTAGCATTGCTTGAAGTTCTATATCAAGTAAGTCATACTTTCTTCTTGCGGTTTTAAGTTTTACAAAATCTAGAACAGATCTAAATTCAGTATTTTCTAGCATATAGTATTCTACTGGACTTCTTTGAAAGATTGAACTTATAACTGAAAGAGCTGCTCCGTTATCATTGGCTATTAATATATCAACACCACCAATTCCAAAATCAGCGTTTCCACTTATAACTTCATCAGTAGCATTTATAATTTTACCAGTACTATCAACGCTGTGTCTAATCTCAACATCGAGTCCTTCTTCTTCATAAAAACCTTTTAGCCTAGAAGCATAGAAACCTGAAAACTGAAATTGAGGTGACCATCTAAGCTGAAGAACTACTTTATCAAGTCCATTATTAACTACGTTTTCTTGAACTGAACCCATATATGCAATCGTAGATGTAATTAGTATAAGTATTAGAGTCATATATATAAATATATTTTTAGTTACTGGTAAACGACTATTGTCACTCAAGGGTAAACCTCCTTCTTACAGGTGAATTTATAAATTGTTTATTTTAATTCTAGTGTACTTATCTTAATACATCAATAGGAAAAAAAATATACTTCTATATTTTATGATAAAATTTATACTAAGAAGAAACTAGGAGGTTAAAAGAATGGAGATTGTTATGAAGAAATTCGAAGATTTGCGCTTACCTTAGAAGATGGAATTCCTCATATTCACATGAACTTTGCTAAATAAAGGGTAAATTTGTGTTAAAAATGATATAATCGCAAGGCTAGTATAATGTAATACAGCTTATGGAGGTTTAAATGGATATAAATTTTAGTGATTTAATAGTATATGAAGATGAGTATTTTGTTGTTGTAAATAAACCCTGTGGTATTCCAACTCAGCCAGACAAAACTGGTGATTTATCCTTAGAGGAAATAGCAAATACACATTATAGAAAAGAACTTGCAAACGCAACATATACAGTTGGATTAATTCATAGACTAGATAGACCAGTAGGCGGACTTCTTATATTATCAAAAGATAGAAGAGTTCTGGTTAAATTTAATGATATGATGCAAAAAAATGAAATTAAAAAAAGATATAGAGCGGTATGTAATGGAAGATCTGAGGAACTTACTGGCACATATACCGATTATATGAAAAAGCTCAAAACGACTAGTATGTCAAAGATTGTAAGTAAAGAAGTGTCTGGTTCAAAAAAAGCAGAGCTTCTTTATAAATGCATTAAAACAGATACTTCTACAGAAGAAATTCTAAGTCTTTTTGAAATTGAATTAATTACAGGTAGACATCACCAGATAAGAGTTCAGATGTCACATCATAAGAATCCCATTTGGGGAGATACAAAGTATAATCGAGTTTACAAAAGAAAAGGGTATAGTTGTATCGCTCTTTATTCTGCTAAACTTTCATTTAAGCACCCAATAAATAATAAATTAATTGATCTTGAATTAGCTTTGCCAAATCAATTTCCGTTTGAATTATTTAGATAAGTATATATAATTATTGAAAGCAACTAGCTAAAAGTTAGTTGCTTTCAATTGTTTTGTGGGTATATAAATAATTAGATGAAAATATTTTAGATTATTGGTGGTGATTATATGAAAACAGATAAAAGACTGATGGATGCTTTTAAGTCAGCAAAGATTATAGAGTTTGATGAGAACTCAAAGTTTATATTTTTTTCAGATATACATAGAGGTGACAATAGCATAAGCGATGATTTTGCACATAATCAAATAATATATTATCATGCTCTAAATCATTATCTCACTAATGAGTATACATATATAGAAGTGGGTGATGGTGATGAACTGTGGGAACATTCAAGCTTTAAACACGTTGTGAGTGCACATTCAGATGTGTTTTTGTTACTTAAAAAATTCCATTTAGATAATAGATTTCATATGATTTATGGAAATCACAATATGCAGTTCAAAAGCAAACGTAATGTTGAAAAACAACTATACACATTTAATGATGAATATTTAGATGTGCAGGATGAATTATTTAATGATATAGAAGTTCCAGAAGCCATAGTCTTAAAGCATAAAAATACTAATCAGAAAATTTTTGTGGTTCATGGCCACCAAGGTGATCTTATGAATGATCAATTATGGCATGTATCAAAGTTTTGGATGCGTTACTTCTGGAGGTTTATGCACATAGTTGGATTTAGAAATCCATCAAGCCCAGCTAAAAATAGAACCAAACGTCATAAGATAGAAAAAAACTATGTTAAATGGATAAAAGAACATAAAATTATGTTGATTTGTGGCCATACACATAGACCCAAATATCCAAATGAAGGTGATATGCCTTATTTTAATGATGGTTGTTGTGTTCATCCAAGAGGGATTAATGGTATTGAAATAAGTGGTGGAAATATATCACTTATACACTGGAAAGTTGTACCTAATGCAGATGGTCAACTTTATATAGATAAAAGCATTGTGAAAGGACCAGATCCAATAGAAAAATTTAGAATGGATTAGGCTAGTAACATTTATACAAAAATATTATCAAGTGGGAGATGACTTTATGCGAGGAGTAGTACTTATACTAGTGATTATATTAACAGCAGGTGTGTTTTTTATAATAGAAAATAATAAAGTTCCAGCAAATATAGGAGTTCATAATGGAAAATTATCTGAACTAAAAAAATCTGAGAATGGAGTTTCATCTCAGACAAGTCAAGACTCTAAGAAAGTTGAACCTCTTGCATTTAACGGTGATGTAGCTGAAACTAAGCAGGCCCTTATAGAGGCCTTCGATGAATGTGGAGCCTATGAAATAAATATAAATACGGAGAACTACATTCATGTTATATTTATTTCTGAAACTATGAAATTTAAAGATGATCTGGAGATATTAATTGATACCAAAAATAATTTGGTTCAATATAAGTCGCAGTCAAGATTGGGTTATTCGGATATGGGAGTTAACTTAGATAGATATAACAAAATTAGCAAATACTACACAAAGAGACTAGAAACTTTAGAAAATTAATAATTGTTTTTTCTTATAAATTAGATAAATATGTGTTAAAATAACTTTGAGGAGAATCGTCAGCTACTGCTGGATGGTTCTGTTAAAGCAAATTCAGTGAAAACTGATGATGTAAGACTATAGGGTCTAAAGCCTCCCCGGCTATGATAACCAGTTACACAGATTAATGTTAAACTAATCTGAATAAGGCAAATTTAACGAAAGTTAATCACGCAAAGCTATAGGGCCTAAGGTCTCCCCAGACTAAGGTAGCCAGCTACCGAAAGAAGAGTTAAATACTTTTCTTTCCCAGGAATAAGGCAAACCTGTTGTGAAATAGGGACGCAAAACTAAAGGGTCTCAAGTTGAGATAGCCAGTTGCCGAAGGGAGAGGGTTCATATGAATATGAATTTTTTAAAGTTCAGCAGTGGTCTATCTAAGGATAGAGGATGTGTGAAGTAGTAAGCCCCACTTATTGATTATAAATAAGTAATTATCATTCACACCTAATTAATGTTATTAATTAAGTCAGAAACCCCTAAGTATTTTGATTTAGTTATTTTGTTATTTATAATCGGAAATCAGTTCTGATTTTCTCACTGAATACATACTTGATATTCTCCTCAAACTTTTAAAATAATAAGTCAAGCACTCCATAAATTATGGAGTGCTTTTTTTGTTGTACAATTTCAGGTGAATTTCATAGGTTAAATTTAGAAGATATAGTTATAGAAGTAAAGTGTCATCTGCTTTATATGATTTGACATTCTTTAGTACTTAGCAATAAATAAAAGATGATTATTTGTGACTTTTTGTCTCTTGGCTTTAATATAATTAATATGAGGATAGGTTTTCTATTTATGACTTTTGTCTCTATTATCAGAATAATCAGAAGTTATAAAAATTTTTTTCCTTGCATAAGAATGCGACTGCTATTGTGTATGCTAGAGTAAATATTTGATATATACAATAGATATGCATGTATTTTCAAAAAAAAAGGGGGAAAACAACTAAAATTTTAAAAAAAGATATATATATAACTAAAGATGGTAAGTATGACGTGAATTTTTATTAGTTAATGGCTAAAACGCTGATTTGACAAAAATTTCTGAAAATTCTATACTTGTTCTTAAACGCGCTCTAGGTGCGAAAAGTATAGAGTGAGGAAGATAAAAAAAGAAATTTAAATTAGCAAGTTAACTGAAAGGGGAATACTATCATGGGTAACAATAGTCTAAATGTATATTCAGAAATTGGTAAACTAAAGAAAGTATTACTTCATAGACCGGGAAAAGAAATAGAAAATTTAACTCCTGATCTTATGGATCGATTATTATTTGATGATATACCGTATCTTGAAGTAGCAAGAGAGGAACATGATTTCTTTGCGCAAACACTTAGAAATTGTGGATCAGAGGTTCTATATCTTGAAGATTTAGCGGCTGAGGCAGTATCAAAAACATCAGTCAAAAAGTTGTTTATAGAAGACTTCATAAATGAATCAAGAATTCATAGCTCTAAAAAGAAAGAATTAGTTAAAGAGTATCTAATGAATTTTAAATCAAATAAAGAAATGATTGATAAGATGATGGAAGGTATTAGAAAAGAAGAAATCGGCAGTTTTAAAAGTGTGCATCTATCGGATTTAGTAGAAGAAAGATATCCATTTATCGTAGATCCAATGCCTAACTTGTATTTTACAAGAGATCCATTTTCTACAATTGGTAGTGGTATATCACTTAATCATATGAGAACTGTAACTAGAAATAGAGAAACTCTTTTCTCAAAGTATATATTTGCTCATCACGATATGTTTAAAGACTCAAATATCCCATTTTGGTATAATAGAGAAGATAAATTTTCAATAGAAGGTGGAGATCAGTTAGTCCTTAGTGAAAAAGTATTAGCTATAGGTATATCGGAGAGAACTGATGCGGCAGCAGTTGAAATATTAGCAAAGAGAATTTTTAAGCAAAATGAGAAATTTGAAGTTATATTAGCATTTGATATACCTAAGAAAAGAGCATTTATGCATCTTGATACAGTGTTTACAATGGTTGATTATGATAAATTTACTATTCATCCTGAAATTGAAGGTCCACTTACTGTTTATTCTATTAGAAAATCTGCAAATGGTGATGATATTTTAATAGAAAAAGAGAAAATGATACTTGAAGATATTTTAAAGAAGTATCTAAATCTAGATAAGGTTTCTTTAATTAGATGTGGAAATGGAGATATTATCGACGCGGCTCGCGAGCAGTGGAACGATGGTTCTAACACTCTTGCTGTAGCTCCAGGAGAAGTAATCGTATATTCTAGAAATCATGTAACTAATAGATTACTTCAAGAGCATGGAGTTAAATTACATGTTATACCTTCAAGTGAGTTATCTAGAGGTCGTGGTGGTCCTAGATGTATGTCTATGCCACTGATAAGAGAAGATTTGAAGTAGTATATTATACAGTATTACTGTTTAATAATAAATAGTTTATAATTTGCAAACAAAAATAAAATTTTAGTTTATTTTTCTAAGGAGGAAATACAATGCCAGTTAATTTAAGAGGAAGAAGTTTCATAACATTAAAGGATTTTAAGCCAGAGGAAATTAAGTATTTATTAGACTTATCAAGAGATCTAAAGAATAAGAAGAGAGCTGGAATTAGAGGGAATCTAATGGAAGGCAAAAATATAGTATTATTATTTGAAAAAACTTCAACTAGAACTAGATGCGCATTTGAAGTTGGTGCCTTTGATGAAGGTGCAAACGTAACATTTTTAACTAACTCTCAAATGGGTAAAAAAGAATCGGTTGAAGATACTGCAAAAGTTCTTGGAAGATATTATGATGGAATCGAATTTAGAGGATTTAAGCAAGAAACAGTTGAAATATTAGCTGCAAATGCTGGTGTTCCGGTATGGAATGGACTTACAGATCTTTATCATCCAACTCAAATTCTTGCTGACTTCTTAACTGTTTCAGAGCATGTTAATAAGCCGCTTAACAAAGTGAAATTTGTATATGTTGGTGATGCTAGAAACAATATGGGTAACTCACTTATGATTGGTGCTGCAAAAATGGGTATGGACTTTATGGCTCTTGCGCCAAAGTCACTTTGGCCATCTGAAGATCTAGTAAAGGAGATGAATGTTGTTGCTAAAGAAACGGGGGCAACAATTACATTAACTGATAATATTGATGACGTAAAAGGTGCAGATGTACTTTATACTGATGTTTGGGTTTCAATGGGTGAAGAAGATCAGTTTGAAGAAAGAATTAATCTTCTTAAGAAATATCAAGTTAATATGGATATGGTTAAGAAAACTGAGAATGATGATGTTATATTCTTACATTGCCTACCAGCATTCCATGACCAGGAAACTGTTGTTGGTAGAGAAATCAAAGAAAAATATGGTATTGATTCTATGGAAGTATCAGACGAAGTATTTAGATCAAAACATTCAAAAGTATTTGATGAAGCAGAGAATAGAATGCATACAATAAAAGCAATCATGGTTGCAACTATTGGTAATTTATAAATTATATTATAATAATTTATTACTCGGCTAAAGCTATGATAGTTAATGTTATAAGGTTTAAAACCTTAACTATCGTAGAGAGACATGTTTTAATGACTTAAACTTTATTCAGTAGGTATATTACAATATACCATCGAGGAGGAATTTTAATGAAGGATAAAATAGTAGTAGCTTTAGGTGGTAACGCACTTGGCAAAAATCCCAAGGAACAATTAGAACTTGTACGTGGAACGGCTGTTCCGATTGTTGATCTTATAGCTGCTGGCCATGAAGTTGTTCTTGCACATGGAAATGGACCACAAGTTGGAATGATTAATTTAGCGATGGAGACATCTTCAAAATCAGAATCTGCAACGCCAGAGATGCCATTTCCTGAATGTGGAGCTATGAGTCAAGGATACATTGGATATCATCTTCAGAATGCAATTAGAGAAGAGCTTTTAAGTAGAGGTATGAATGTACCTGTTGCAACAGTTGTATCTCAAGTTATAGTTGATAAAGACGACCAAGCATTTACAAACCCTACAAAGCCTATTGGAGCTTTCTACTCTGAAGAAGAGGCGAAAGTACTTATAGAAACTAAGGGATATGTTATGGTAGAAGACTCTGGTCGTGGATGGAGACGTGTTGTTGCATCTCCAAAACCAATTGATGTAGTTGAAAAAGAAACTATTAAAACCTTAGTTGATAATGAGCATGTTGTTATCGCTGTTGGTGGTGGTGGTATTCCAGTTATAAGAGAAGGTAATAGATTAGTTGGAGTTCCAGCTGTTATTGATAAAGATTTTGCTAGTGCAAAACTTGCAGAGCTTTTAGATGCAGATTACTTAATTATATTAACAGCGGTAGAACAAGTTGCTATTAACTTTGGTAAAGAAGATGAGAAGTGGTTATCTACTCTTGACTTTGCAACTACTGAGCAGTATATCGCAGAGGGTCATTTTGCACCTGGCTCAATGTTGCCTAAAGTAGAAGCCGCTCTTGGTTTTGCAAGATCGAAACCTGGCAGAAAATCGCTTATAACTTCTCTTGAAAAAGCTAAAGAAGGTATAGACGGAAAAACAGGAACTATAATAACTAACTAAAAAAATAGATCAATTAAGGCCTCTAAGATTAATTTCTTAGAGGCCTTAATTTTTTGAATAATATAAAATTAATTGAATATACCACTATGGAAATGATGGAAATGATATAAGTAATATAAATCTTGCGAATCGTTGCATAAATTTTACAAAATTGTGAATAAAACGAATGATTTCGGGTAAATTTGTAAGAATACTTGTATGTATAAGTGTAAATGCCATGAGTGAGGTTAATATGAATTATGAAAAACTGAATTATGAAATGATAAATATACTAGAAAATTATGATGATCCGGTTGTTATTATTAATGGAGATAAGATCAAAAGTTTTAATCAACATGCAAAGAAATTCTTTAAAATTGAAAATCAAGATGAGTATATTGGTAAAAATATATCTATATTAAAATCACAAAATGAAGAATATGAAAGCTACTTTGCTGTTTTAAATGAAAGTGAAGAAAAAATTTTAAATGGAGATAAAACAATTCGATTTAAGTTTAAGCATATGGATTCACTAGGCTGTGATATAGATACTGAAGTTGTTATGGTTAAAATCTATGATGGATATGATAAATATCTATATGGTGTGCTAATTTATGATCTTTCAGATTTCAAATTAGATAAAGAAATTTTTGATAGTAATGCTAAAACTCTAACTTCGATTATCGATAAAGATGCGATAGTTTTAATAATTGATTCAAAGTCTCGAAATATAATTGACTGTAGTAAAAAAGCCTGTGAATTTTATGGATACAGCTTAGAATTTATGAAAAGCTTAAATATACGATATCTCAATACATTAAGTAATAGAGAAATTAAAATGGAGGTCGAAAAAGCAAGTAATGAAAAGAGAAATCATTTTATTTTTAGACATAGGATAAGTAATGGAAAAATAAAATTTGTAAGAGTTATAAGTGGATCTATACGCTATGACGATAAAGACTGCTTATACTCAGTAATAGTTCCATTTAAAGAAGAAGAAAAAATAAGTGAAGCAAATCTATTTGATCAAGGCGATATATATGGATTTGTGTTTGAAAATTTACCATTTGCAGCTATAATAATGGATGTAAACTTTAATATAATAAAAACAAATAGTTGTTTTTCAACAATTTTTAAGTATAAGGAGTCAGATGTGATAGGCCAATCTGTGATGGATAATATTGCTCCATCAGAGTTTGCTGAAGAGACGCATGTATTTCAAAGCATAATTAATAGTGGAAATATAGTTGAAAAAGAAGTTTTTAGAAAAAATAAAGATGGTGAAATAAAAGCATATAATTTACGAGCTTATCCAATTAGAAAGCTTGGAGAAATAGTTGCTAGTGTTGTAATTTATGATGAAAATACAGAAGTTAGAAAACTTAGACATAAAGTGAATTTAATTGAAAAAGTGAATGAAAACTTATATGAAGGGATGATCATAACTGATCATATAGGTGACATAAAGTGGTTAAATAAATCATATTCTAAAATTACGGGATACTCATTATCAGAACTTGTAAACAAAAATCCTAGAATATTGAAATCGGGAATTCAAGATTCAACTTTTTATAAAAATATGTGGAATGACATAGAAAAGTGTGGTTCTTGGAGTGGAGAAATGATAAATATTAAAAAAGATGGAACAGAGTATATTCAGTGGGAAAGGATTATTAAAGTTATAAATGAGTATGATAGAACTGTGAACTATATAGCTGTAGTTAGTGATATAACCGGTTTTAAGGCTCAAGAAGAGAAGATAAAGTTACTTGCATATAGAGATAATCTAACTGATCTACATAATAGAGGTTTTTTTATGGAAAACGCAGACTCTATAATAAAGGATTCATTGGCAATACAATCTCTTTGTGCAGTTCTATATATTGACCTAGATAAGTTTAAAAGTATAAATGATA
>JBARWW010000240.1:0-16254 GCA_049647005.1 Acidaminobacteraceae bacterium
ATCATACATTGAAGCATTTGAAGCGTCCATTCCTGTAAGATTACACATTAACGACTGATACTCAAATATAACTCTAAGTGTTCCCTGACTAATTTCAGGTTGATAAGGAGTATAAGCTGTAAAGAATTCACTTCTTGATGCTAAATGTTTAATTGTAGTAGGGATAAAATGATCATAAGATCCTGCTCCTAAAAAACAAACTAACTCATCTAAAGATTTATTTTTAGCACCTAATTTGTGAAGATGCTTCATTACTTCTATTTCAGATTTAGATTTCTCTAAATTTAAATCTCTGCCTAATCTTAAATTTTCAGGAATATCTAAAAATAGATCCATGATTGACTCTACACCGATTTCGCCTAACATTTCCTTCTTTTCCTGCTCTGTGCTCGGTATGTATCTATGCACTATATCACTCCCTTATTATCTCTAAAATGATTTTTACAGTTTATTATTACTTAGAACAGAATACTTCGTAAGCTTTTGAATCCATCAATTTTTCTAATTCTGAAGCGTCAGATAACTTTACTTTGAACATCCAGCTTTCGAACGGAGCACTATTAACACTTTCTGGAGCATCAACTAATTCTTCGTTTACTTCTAACACTGTACCTGAAACAGGTATAAATGAATCTGAAGCAGCCTTAACTGATTCAATTACTCCAAATACGTCTCCTGCAGCTAATTCATCATCAACTTCTGGTAATTCAATATAAACGATATCTCCCATTTCGTGCTGTGCAAAATCAGTAATACCTATTGTTGCTATATCTCCGTCAACTTTAACCCACTCGTGATCCTCTGCGTATAATAAACCCTCAACTATTTTCATATTAGTACCTCCGTTTAATTTTTTTATATAATAATATTATCTTTCTAAATTATTTATTATAGTTCTTTTTATAAAACTTCTTGCTTATTTGAACTGCTTTAGCAGTTTTCTTTCTAATTTGTACGTCAAACTCTTTTCCTATTCCAGCAAATTCTGCTTTAATTAAAGCAAGTCCAATTGTCTTTCCAACAGTTGGTGATGCATAACCAGTTGTTACAAAACCAATTTCTTCTCCTTCAAATAACACAGGATACTCATGTCTTGGAACACCTTTGTCTATTAATTCAAATCCAACAAGCTTTCTTGGAACACCATCTTCTTTTTGCTTAAGTAAAACGTCTCTACCTATAAAGTCGTCATTATCAAGTTTTGTAAAGTAAGAAAGCCCAGCTTCAAGAACTGTAATATTGTCATTGATTTCATTTCCGTATAAAGGAAGAGCAGCTTCAAATCTTAGTGTATCACGGCAACCCAGTCCGCAAGCCTTAAGACCAAACTCATCACCAATTTCGAATATCGCCTGCCATACTTTAATAATATCTTTATGATTTGTGTAAATCTCGAATCCATCTTCACCAGTATAACCAGTTCTAGATACGATACACTTAACTCCAGCTATTTCGATACCATCATCAAAGAAGAAAAATCCTATCTCAGACAAATCTTTATTTGAAAGTTTTTGAAGTAAATTTTGAGCTTTAGGGCCTTGAAGTGCAACTTCAGATACTTCACCTGAAATATTTTTAAGAGTAATATCAAAGTCTTTAGAATTTTGCTCCATCCAAGCAAAATCTTTTTCAACGTTTGATGCGTTAATTACAAGTAAGTACTTTTGAGTATTATACTTGTAAACTAGTAAATCATCTACGATTCCACCGTGCTCATATGACATAAGAGCGTACATGATTTGGTTATCAACAAGAACCTTTGCATTGTTGCAAACTAAATTTTGTACAAATGCTTCTGCATCCTTTCCTTCAACAGTTACTTCGCCCATATGTGTAACATCAAATATTCCACACGCGTTTCTAACGGCCTCATGTTCTAGAACTAACCCTTCATATTGAATAGGTAATTCCCATCCTGCAAAATCAACAATCTTTCCGTCTAACTTAACATGCTCTTCATATAGTGCTGTTCTTTTTAAATTACTCATATTATCCCCCCCTCTAAAATGCTATTACGATAGAATAACGCAACTTACTATCTGATTTTGGCCGCCTTTTAATTGTTACCCGTTTATAACTTTTTTAATCGTCTTGCAATTGTATAATAATATTTTTTTCATGAGTTCTTATCTATATTTTTTTTGATTTCGAACTCAAAATGGGTACAAAAAAGCAACAAAAATAAAAGAGATGCGCATACGAAAATACTTTTTGCTCTCCTCTGTTTTGTTGCCTGAGATATTTATTCCTTCGGCGTCAACTTAATGACTCTTCAGAGTTCCATCAATACATGTTCCGTTTGCCTGAAAGTTTCTAATTATATCGCCATATAATCATTGCCTCTTCGGCCCCCTATTATATTCTAAGGTGTCTCACATATATCTCAATTGGAATATTTAATTTTTCGATTTTCCTAAACTAATAGTTTGTAAGTAATAAACTTAACCTAAACATTTAAATGGTAAAGTTTGTTTATCTGTTAATTTATGTTCATATTATCGTACATTATAAACTTTTTCAAGAATTGTTATTCTATTAACATACTTTAATTATATTTTTTTATATATATTATAAATATAATTATAACATTTTAAATATATACTTAAATTTTGCATTTTTTTTACATAGAAAACGAATACTCTAATTATTCCAATTAGTGACTTTTTTAAGATTATAGCCTATTATTAATATATAATTCCTCAAATTATTATAAACTTTTAACAATATTAAACTATTTAAACTAATATACGATTAGAAGTGTAGTAAGATGGTATATTCATTAATGATAGTAGTTATCAATCATTTAATAAAAGGATGTGTGTGTATGATCGTTATAAAAAACAAATTTACTAACCCTTATTTTAATTTAGCAAGCGAAGAATATGTACTTAAGAATTTTGATGAAGATATTTTCATGATTTGGAGAAATGAACCCTCTATAATTGTAGGTAAAAATCAAAATACTCTTGCGGAAATCAACATAGATTATGTTAACTCAAATAATATACCCGTAGTAAGGCGTTTATCAGGAGGTGGTGCTGTTTTTCATGATCTTGGTAATCTTAACTTCACTTTCATTAAAACTGATGATGGCAACAGTTTTACAAACTTTGAAAAGTTTACTCGACCTATAATCGAGCTACTTGCTAAGCTAAATGTAACTGCTGTATTTACTGGTAGAAACGATCTTACTATAGAAGATAAAAAGTTCTCAGGCAATGCCCAGTACAAATATAAAAATAGGGTCTTACATCATGGAACACTCCTGTTTTCAGCAGATATAAGTGATTTATCAGCAGCACTTAAGCCAAAAAAATCTAAGTTTGAAGGCAAAAGCGTCAAATCCGTTGTCTCTAGAGTTACTAATATAAGTAGCCACCTTAAGTCACCACTTTCTATCGATGAATTTACCGACATGTTATATGATCATGTTTCAAACAATTACGAAAGTGCAATTACACACGAATTATCAAGTAATGATATTTCTAATATAAGTAAGATGGTTGATGATACCTATTCAACTTGGGAATGGAATTATGGTAGTTCTCCAAACTATACTTTTTCCCGCGAAAAAAAATTCGCAGGGGGACATGTTCAAATTAATTTTGATGTAAAGAATGGTACAATTAGAAAAGCTAAGTTTTACGGAGATTTCTTTGGACTTCATGATTTAGACTCTTTTGAATCAGAATTTATTGGCAAGAGACATAATTACGTGGATATTGAAAGCGTTTTACTAGCTAGTGATATTTCTAATTATTTTGTGAGCATTTCTACAGATGACTTGCTTACATTATTGGTCTAGCACTCTATAAATTTTGTTATATTTTTAACTATTATGAGTTTTCAAGGCAAGCAACTAGTCATATATCTATAATATTTTTTTTATCTTATTTTTTATTCATAAATTTTTCAGCTTGGGCTGTGGAGAATAATTACTGGTGAGTTATTAAACAATTTAGATATATGCTTGGATTCGCATAATTTTTTTCAAAATTATGTGTATAAAAAAAGCCATCTCACCCTCGAGATAGCTTTTCTTATATACAAATCAATTTGTCTTGCTTATCCTACATAGAACTTTCGAGTTGGTTCAACAACTTTGTCTACTGCTTTAATTGTATCATCGATATCAATTACAACGCAGTCGAGTATTTTGTCGTGCCACCCCTGATTTTCATTATCGATTATTATCCATATGAAGCCAAGGTTAAGGATACTAAACGAAAGTAGTTTTCCAACAGTTTGTCTAAGCACCATTTGGAAAAAGTTAAGTTCACTTTCTGTCCCCATACGTATAATTTTCATGTTTAATACACTTTTTCCAAAAGTAGTACTTTTAGTCCAGTAATATAGTTTAAACATTCCAAAGAAAAATATGAGTGGGATTACAAAAAACGGATTGTAACCGGTAACAACAATCATCGCAGCAAGTAATCCTACATTAACAGAAAAATCTATTAGATAAGCAATTAGCCTCTTTACAGGTTTCGCAATCCTGTAATGCATAATAAATCCTCCTAAGTAAGTAACATTCCTACTACAAAATATTATATATCAAAGAGATTATATAGCAATATACAAGAGATTAAAAATCTATTAATTATTTCTAAAGTTATGTCTTTATTTCTGGACCAAAGTTTATAATTACTTCTGTTCCTACATCTTCTTTGCTATCGATTATAAATTTAGCACCATGTAAATTTATAATTTCAGATGTTATTGCGAGTCCTAGCCCACTTCCCGATATATTAGGATTCCCTTTATAGAATCTCTTCGTTACTAGATTTAAGTGACTCTGCGGAATTCCAATACCACTATCTTTTACTTTCACAAACACTTCTGAATCTATAACACCTACAAACACACTAACTGAGCTTGCAGTACTTGAAAATTTTACAGCATTATCGATTATATTGATAAATACTTGCTTTAATCTATTTCTATCACCCTCTATCTGTATACCAGATAAATCATAGTTTTTTTCAAGTTTTACACCTTTTTGATCAGCTTTATGTGAGTAAATCTCAACGACTTCATCTACTTCATGATCTAGCATTAATTTTTCTAGGTATAATCCAAATCTACCGCTTTCCATTCTTGAGAAATCAAGCAACTCTTCAACCATATCAGATAATCTATTAGTCTCTCTTATTATTATAGATAGACCCTTTTCAACTTCTTGTTTATCATCTAAGTCTCCCGTTATAATAGTTTCTCCCCATCCAGCTATTGCCGTAAGAGGGGTCCTTATCTCATGTGATATAGATGATATAAAATCATTTTTTAGTTTTTCAGAGTTCTGTAGTTCTTCAGCCATGTAATTGAGTGTATCGGCAAGTACTCCAAGCTCATCTCTATATGACTTCTCTATCCTATTATCAAACTCACCCTCTGCCATAAGTCTTGATATAGCTATTATTTCTTTAATAGGGTTTAGTATAGACTGTGCAAAGGTGATACTTAATATAAGAAGTATAAGTATAATAGCTACTAGAAGGAGTAGTAAATAAAACGAATACATAAGTATGATTTTATCTATTACATTAGTACTTGATACTAGTCTAATAACACCTATTATCGTACCCTCATAACTTACAAGTGGAAGTGAAACAGCCATTATTTTTTCACCTGTAACTATATTCTCGCCAACAAAATATCCTTCTTGACCCGCAAGTGCTTTAGTAACATCACTATCAAGCAATATTTTTTCTGTGTTAAATCCAGTTGAGCTATATGAGAGTTTTGCGTCATTATCAATAATCTGAAGTTCCATAAGTTCGTTTTTATTAAAATCTTTTATAATCAATTTAGCCATATCATCAAAGGTATATTTATCACGTATAAGATATTTGTTATAAAACTCCGAAGATATCAATGCGTTACTTTTTAACGATTGATGGGCAGAGTTATAGTAAAATCTATTTATTGTAAATATAAATACTCCTATTAGGCCAATGGCTATAAGAAGAATTGTAACTATATAATTTCTTACCCATCGTCTCCTAATACCCGTCATCTACTCACCCTTTTTCCACTTATATCCTAGACCCCAAACCGTAATTATATATTCTGGATTTGACGAATCATATTCAAGTTTTTGTCTTAATCGCCTTATATTTACATCAACTATCTTAAAGCTACCAAAGAAGTTCTCACCCCATACATTATCAAGTATAAACTCACGACTAAGTGGTTTTCCCTCATTTTTAACTAATGTTGATACAATTGAAAATTCTAATTGAGTTAAATCAATTTCTTCTCCATCTTTAAATATTTGTCTATTTTCAAAATCTATCACAAATGGACCCGCTTCATAATTACTTGTATCATCTTCACGAAGTAAACTAACTCTTCTATTCAAAGAATCTATTCTTGCTACTAACTCTTTTGGGCTAAAGGGTTTAACCATATAGTCATCAGCACCACTTATAAGTCCAGTTATCTTATCTTGCTCCTGACTCTTTGCAGTAAGCATTATAATCCCCATGTATTTATTGGTATCTCTTATTTTTTTGCATACCTCATATCCATTTATTCCAGGTAGCATTACGTCAAGAACAGCTATATCTATTTTATTATTTGCAAAAATAGTAAGCGCCTCTTCTCCTGTACCTGCTTCAAAAACTTTATATCCCGATCTTTTTATATTAATAACTACAAAATCCCTAATATCAACTTGATCTTCTAAAACTAATACATTACACTCCATAATTTCCTCCAACATTTTTAATTATAGGTATCAAAACTTATTTGAAAATTTTCTGTTATGTCTACATCAGACACACTATATGGCATATCCGGTTTGTAATTTACATTTTTTTTATATAAATATACATTTTTAAAGGTATTATTAAATTTGACGTATCCCTTACTAGATAATTTGTCTTTTTCAATAGCATACTCTTCAGAAGTAATTGTCATAATGCTAAAAATTTCTTTACTTCCATTTTTACTATATTCTTTAAAACTTATAGTATCTAAATTCTTACCAATTATTTCAATAGTTATATTGTCATCCCATTGCTTTGGAAAAATATATTCAAATCCAAAATTAACGTTTGAATATGAATTGTTTGAAAATTCAATTCCATTTTCTCCATCCCATTTAAACCACCCTGTAATCCATGGTGTCTCCGAGAGAGAGGAATAGGAATATCCTAAAGGTGAACGCAGTATTGGTATCTCAATAATACCATCCTCATCTATATCTCTACTTTTTATAGGATATGCTTTGTAAGTCATATCAGTTACATTCCACTTATCATTATAAAAAACATTTACGAGTTCTCCATGATTATATACTAATAAATCAGTAAATGCCGAGTGAGCACCAAGACTTGCATCTAGAAAGAATCCAATCTTTCCATCCATAGCTTTTCCAGTTTTAATAGCGTAGTATCCATTTATATAACCATCCATATCTGTTTCATCTATGATATTTATAAGCTTATTTTTGTATTCATAAAGAAGGGCTGTTGAATTACCTTCATTTCTATTAAGTCTTATAGTAACAAGTTCAGATGTACCATCCGATGTAAAATCATCGACAGTAAATTCTGTATATGATGTTTGAAATATTTCTGAAATTTCACCTTTATTATATTCGTAGACTGTTAGTCCCTTTTCAAGTACAGTTCCAAACTGCCATCCAACAATAATCTCTTTTCTACCATCATTATCCATGTCAGAGTAAACGACTTTATTTACATCGTATCCTGATCCTTTAATCGTGTTGTTTACAATCCAAGAATTTTCACCATTTCTTGATAAAACACTTATTTTTATAGGTTGAGTATCTGTAGCAACCTTATGAAATACCATAACCTCATTTATACCATCATTATCTAAATCGTTAAATTGTATTGAGTTATTATTTTCACCACTCGTTGGACTTATTAGTTCAAGATTTTCATCAAATTTTTGATCTATAACATTTCTAACTTCTTGTAGTTCACTTGGAAGGCTTGGCACTTTAAGAAGACTACTATCTTCTTGCGTTGTTACGCATCCTGAAATAAGCATTACATTTAGAATTAGAGCTAATACAAATCCAAGTCGCAACAGACTTGTTCTTTCATGTATTTTTTTATTTGAAGCTAGTTCTATATTTTTAAGCATTTTTCCTCCTTGCACTTGCTTTTAAGTACCTCTTTATAATATAACGTTTGAGGAATTTTTGGGTAACAAAGCGATAACAATTAAGCTTCTCTAGTATAACAAATCCTATAGCTTTATGCTAAGCTTCATCAAGAATATAATACTCTTTTCAAAAAATAAAACATGCCTATCAAAAGATTTATTTAAAATCTAAAGTTAGACATATTTTTTTACGGAGTCAAATATTAAATCATATTAGCTTCTTACTCCGAATGTATATTTAAAAATTTTTATTAGTTTTTTATTAGTTTGAAGCTTTAAACTCTGTCCAAATTCTATTGTATTCCTCGATAAAGGCACCTGGGTCTACAAACACTTCAAATCCATTTAAGTCTTCAGCCGATGGGTAAGCACCCTCTCTAGCCTTAACTTCTTCTTCAAGCATGTCATATGTTGCCATGTTTGGTGTAGAATATCCAACGTAGTCAGTATTCTTAAATCCAACTTCTGCATCTAACATATAGTTGATAAACTGATGAGCTGCGTCTTTATTTTCTGAATTCTTAGGGATTACCATGTTATCAAACCAGTAGTTACTTCCTTCTTTAGGAAGAACAAAATCAAAACCTTCATTTTCTGAAATAACTCCATATGCTTCGCCTGACCAAACTACGGCAAGTGCTGCTTCGCCTTGGATCATCATATCTTTAACATTATCTCCTACATATGCAAGAACAAGAGGTCTTTGCTCTACAAGTAGTGCTTTCGCCTCTTCAAGTTCGTCTACATTTCTTGTATTCATAGAATAACCAAGTTTCTTTAAAGCTACCATTATAGTATCTCTTTGAGAATCCATCATAAGGATGTTACTTTTATACTTCTCATCCCACAATATATCCCAGCTATCAACTGGCTCATTTACCATTTCAGTGTTGTACATAATACCTACAGTACCCCAAAAATAAGGAACTGAGTATTCATAAGCTGGATCAAACTCTAATTCACTAAACTTTGGATCAATATTTTCTAGATTAGGAAGTTTCGCGTGATCAAGTGGCTCAAGCATATCTTCTTTTATCATTTTTTCGATAATATACTCTGATGGGAATATTACGTCGTAAGAGTTTCCTCCTTGAGTTAGTTTAACCATCATATCTTCATTTGTAGCATACATTTCATAGTTAATTTTGATTCCAGTTTCATTTTCAAAATCAGCTAAGACTGACTCATCAATGTAGTCACCCCAGTTATAAACGTTAAGTACAGTTTGATCACTCGAACTAGAACATCCCGCGAATGTTACTAGTGCCACAGTAGCAATTATCATAATAATTAAAATCTTTTTCATTTCTACACTCCTCTACTTTACTAAGTCTTCGTTATTTTCTGATCGCTTATTTACGATAAGTAGTAATATTAACACAGTTAAAAACATAAGTGTTGATAATGCATTAATAGTTGGTTTTATTCCACGTCTGGCCATTGCATATATCGTTATTGAAAGATTTGTTACGCCATTTCCCGTAGTGAAATAACTAATAACAAAGTCATCAATTGACATCGTGAATGCGATAAGCATACCAGTGACTATACCTGGTGATATTTCAGGTAATATAACCTTCCTAAAAGCATACCAAGGTGTTGCACCAAGATCCATTGCAGCGTCTAATGTTAGTTTAGGCATCTGCTTAAGTTTTGGCAGAACCGATAGTATTACATATGGTGTATTAAATGTTATATGGGCTATTAGCATGGTTGTAAATCCAAGTTGGATCTTGAAGCTACTAAGAGCTGCAAATAAGGCCATTAGGGATATACCTGTTACGATATCTGGGTTTAAAAGTGGAAGGTTATTTACATTTAACATTATCCTCTTAGGTACTATACGCATATGATGTATACCAAATGCCGCAAATGTTCCAAACACAGTTGCGATTAAAGACGAAAGTACAGCTGAGGCAAGTGTATAATATAATGCCTTTGTAATTTGTCTATTGTTAAATAGTTCTATATACCATTTTAGAGAAAATCCATCCCAGCTTGCAGTGGATTTTGACCGGTTAAACGAGAATATAATAAGTACAATAATAGGCGCATAAAGAAATAAGAATATTAGACCTGTATAAACTCTCTTTGTGTGTTTATTTACCATAGGCTAACACCTCCCTCGTTATCTTTCCCAGCTCTATTTAGTATAGCCATAAATAGTAGTATAAATACCATGAGTATCACAGAGATAGAAGATCCGAAGTGCCAGTTATTTAAGACTAAAAATTGTTGCTCTACTAAGTTTCCTATAAGGGTCTGTTTACTTCCGCCAAGTAGGTTTGATATAACAAAGGTACTAACAGCAGGCATAAATACCATAGTTATGCCTGATAAAACACCTGGCATACTTAGAGGAAATATGATTTTTCTAAGTACAATGCTGCGACTTGCCCCTAGATCCTCCGCAGCTTCAATTAAACTAAAATCAATTTTAGTAAGAACTGTATATATTGGAAGTACCATAAATGGTAGGAAGTTGTACACCATACCAAGTAGTACTGCACCTTCGTTATACATAAGGTTAAAAGAAAAGCCAAACATTTTAAAGAATCTATTTATTATTCCATTATTTCCAAGTATCGCAACCCAAGCGTATGTTCTAAGTAAAAAGTTCATCCACATAGGTAAAATAAATAAAAGAACCGCTGTTCTTTGCATTTTTTTATTCATACCTGATAATATCATTGCCATTGGATATCCTATGACAAGGCATAAAAGCGTTGCTTTAATTGCTAGTGTTACAGATTTCAAAAATACATTTATAAATAATGGATCTAAAAATTTCTTATAATTTTCCATTGAAAACATTATGCTACCACTATCTAGATCTTTTGCTGTAAAACTATATACAAGGATTAACATTAAAGGAATTACTATGAAAACTATACACCATAATACATATGGGGATGCACTATATTTTTTAAGCATTGTTTTCACTCTTTCTCATAATATGAATATCGTCCGGCTCGAAGTATAATCCCACTTCTTCTCCTTCTCTTTTCATATCTGTATTATGAATAGTCCAGCGTCTATCTCCTTCGCTAACTACCATTTCATAGTGAACACCTTTAAATAATACTGATTCAACTTTTCCCTTTAATAATCCCTTATCTAAATCTACAAATTCTATATCTTCTGGTCTAATTACCACATCTATATCTTCATTTTGCTTAAATCCTATATCGATACACTCAAATATGCCATTTGCAAACTGAACTACACCGTCTTCTTTAAATACACCATTTACGATATTACTCTCACCTATAAACTCTGCAACAAATGCATTTTCAGGTTCATTGTATATATCAGTAGGTTTACCAGTCTGCTGAATTCTACCATCTTTCATGATAATAATTTTATCAGACATAGTAAGAGCTTCTTCTTGGTCGTGAGTTACATATACAAATGTAATTCCAATCTCTTTTTGCAACTTTTTAAGTTCAATCTGCATCTCTTTTCTAAGTTTTAGATCAAGCGCTCCAAGTGGTTCATCAAGAAGTAAAACTTTTGGCTCGTTTACAAGTGCTCGTGCTATAGCAATTCTCTGTTGTTGTCCACCACTAAGTGAATTTACACTTCTTTTCTCAAAGCCATTTAGATTCACAAGTGAAAGCATTTTCTTTACACTTTTAACTATAATATCTTCCGGAACTTTGTTAATTCTAAGTCCAAAAGCAATATTTTCATATATGTTCATGTGTGGAAATAAAGCGTACTTTTGAAAAACTGTGTTGATCTGTCTATCATATGGAGCTATATTTGTTATAATTTTATCTTCAAATATAATATCTCCCGATGTCGGTTTCTCAAACCCACCTATCATGCGAAGCGTAGTAGTTTTACCACATCCACTTGGACCAAGTATAGTTAAAAATTCTTCTGACTTAACCCAAAAATCTATTCCATCAACAACTCTTTCCCCGTCATATTCTTTTACTAAATTTATTCCTTCAATTAATCGCTTTTTCATGACACTCCCCTAAACCGTAAAATTTAACGATAAGACTAGGCACATGTTAAGTAGTTTAAACCACATTTTAGAAACTTGGTGGTGTTGCTACCATTAGCATTTTTGCCTTTGTCTTTCCTACATTTTTAATAGTGTGATTTAATCTTGATTTGTAATAGAAGCTCTCACCCTTTTGGGCTTTATACTTCTTTGTACCTATACAAACTTGAACAACTCCAGAAAGAACATATCCAAACTCCTCACCTTGATGTGGCGTATCATCCATGTACTGACCGCCAGGTTCAATCATAAGTAATATTGGTTCCATCATATTTTTCTGAGCATTAGGAACTATCCACTGAAGTTCATATTTTAATTCATCATCAATAGTTGCAAAATGATCTCCTATCTCAAATACAATTTTTTCTTCTTCATCTTCACTAAAAAACTCCGTCAGATTTGTTCCTAGACTCTCTAAAATATCCACTAGACTAGTAATAGAAGGTGATGTCATATCTCTTTCAAGCTGAGATATAAATCCTTTTGATAACTCGCATCTATTTGCAAGTTCTTCTTGAGTTAGTGAGTTTTCAAGTCTTAACCGCTTTATCTTTTCCCCGATATTCATTTATAATTCCTCCAAACAAACTAAGTTAATTACCTAGTTTTATAAGACAAAGTAAATTCGCTTGTCTTAAAGAAAATATCAATGCCCAAATCAATATTTTCTTTATAATATTTAGTACATTTTTCGTAAAAGTTTAACCTTGCTTTCATTTGAAATCCACTAGCACAACTATAAACTAAATGTTTATTATCACTAAAGTATATCATCACTATACTTTTTATTCGATTTATTATACCTTTTATGAACAATACGCGTCAAGTAAAAAAGACCATCCTTGTATATTAAGAATAGCCTTTTTGAACCTTGATATTTATATAAGCTTTTATTAAGCTATTTTTCTTTTTTTAAATGATGTCTTTTTATCAAACATATATATCATAAGCGTTAAAACGCCACAGATTACAAGTCCAAGGTAGTAGCTTATACCTCTCCAGAGAATAAGCGCCACTCCAATTAAATTTGATGTAAATATCGACCCAAGTAGTATTGAAAATCCAAGTTCTGATGCTCCAACTGTCCCAGGGATTGGTATAAATGATACAGCCATATAAAGTAGCGCCTGAAGTGATATTATATCAAGTACTGAAGCACCACTTAGTCCAAGAGCCCTATATACAAAGTAAGTAATACTAAAAAATGCTGTTACTTGAATAATCGATAGTATAAACATATAAATAGTATTTCCTATATCATTTTTCATATAATGAATACTTAACAAATAATCTTTTATATGTGATTTTGTATTTTTTATAGTCTTATCTGGATTTTTAATCAGTTTCATTCTAGCAAGAAACTTAATAGCTTTTGTCATAACAACTTCAAGCAAAACTGGTTTAAAGGCCATAAGAATTATAAGAGTAAGACCTACAGTATTTAAAAACAAACCTGTAAATATAAATAGAGACGCCGCTTTCAAATTTGTATATAAACTACCCATTCGTAGTAGTGTAAGCACTAATGAATATACAGTAACTGTAACTTGGAATAATAAAAATTTTCCAACAAGTACTGCTGTCGCTTTCCCACCTGGAACATTATCCTGAGATAACGTGTACAACTGAGCAGGCTGACCACCACTCGCAAATGGCGTTATAAATGAATAATACTGACCAACAATGGTAGTTTTTATAGACGTCCACAAATGTGTTTTTGGTGCAACTTTTTTTACTAATATATCTATAAGACCCGCTTCAATTATCCAATATACAAACATACATAAGACTCCAAGTGCTAAAAATTCTTTATCTGCATTTTGAACTGCTTTGAATAGAGTTTCTTTATCTAAGTTTTTAAATATCTTTGAAAAAGTTTCAAAGAGTAAAACTAAAACTAGAACATAGCCTAATTTTTTTTTCATAATACCCCCACCTTAAAGAAGCTCCAAAACATACTTTCCTACATTTTCTGGCTGAATCTCAAGTCTAATTTCTTCTAAGTTATGCTTAATTTGATTCATCTTCACATCATCGTTTAGTGACTTTATTAATGCATCTTCTAAACACTCACCATCTTCAAGTAATATACCAAGTCCTTTATCTCTAATAAATTGAATATTTTCTTCTTCTTGGCCTACGTTTGAGTTCTTAAGAACCATTGGTATACCTTTATTTATGGCTTCAAATAATGTAGCTCCACCTGGTTTTGTAACTAGAACGTCTGAATCATCCATAAGTTTAGCAATCTCAGTTGTATAACCAAGTATCTCTACATTGTTAAGTTTTCCTGCTTTATTAAGTCTCTCATATAGAACTTTATTATTACCAGTTATTACTACTGTTTTAAGATTACTTATTCCATCAAGTGCTTTAAGAACATCTACTGATAGGCCTATTTTATCCATCGCTCCACCCATTATGAGTACTTGCTTATAATCTTTACTTTTCTTATTTGTATTTAGAAAATCATTTTGTACTGGAATACCAGTAATTTTGATTTTATTATTTGGTATACCTTTTTTCATAAGCTTTGTCTCTACGACTTTACAAGGAACAAAATACATATCTGTGTTGTTATGAATCCATTCCCAACTATCAACAACATCCGTTATCGAAGTAATAAGTGGAACATTCAAATTATACTTTTCTTTTGCCCTTGATACAAATCCAGAACAAAGTGGGAAGGTAGATATAATTAGTTTGGCCTCCGAGTCCATAATAAACTTTGCTACTTTTTTTAGGTACATATTGTACATAATTTCATCAATATAATTATTTTCTACATCTTTTTTCATTTTATAAAAATGATTATATATATTAGGATGTTTTCTAGTAAGTAATTTATATACGTTAAAGAATAGGTCTTTTGAATTCGGATTTGAAACATCTAGTAAATCAATAATATTTACTTTCATGTTTGGACTTTCTTTTGCCAGTTGCTCTGAAATGGCTTTTGCTACGCTATTATGTCCCATTCCAAATGACGTTGTGAGAATTAAAATATCTGATTTTGTATCCATACAGCCGACTCCCTTCTATAAACTTAAACTTCTTGCAACTAATGTCTCTGATAAGTCAACGATTCTATCTAGCGAATAGCTTGATGAAATTTGCCCCATCTTTTTTTTCATAATTTTAAACTCTATATCATCATTTACTAATCTATCTAATACTATATTTATTTCATCCATGTCTTCTAGGTGGAATGCTACACCTTCTCTTACCAAGAACTCCGTGTTCTCCATTTCTTGACCTGGAATTGCAAATGGAATGATCATAGGAATCCTCTTTGAAAGAGCTTCTGTTGTAGTAAGTCCACCTGGTTTCGTTACTATAACATCTGAATTATCCATAAGATAAGGAACTTTATCAGTAAAACCAAGTACATTTAGTCTACCCATTATAATTTCATCTTCATATTTTTTCTCTAAATTTGTTTTTAAACTTTTATTGTTTCCACAAACAACTGTTATAAGATATGAATTAGAATTAACAGCTAATTTCTTTACAACTTTAGCTATATCTTTTGAACCCATACTACCGCCCATAACTAAAACTCTAAACTTAATTCGTTTATTTGAAGTTTCTGAATAATCTTTTGAGAATTCTTCATTGATTGGAATTCCGTAAGTAAATATTTTATCTTCACGAATATTTCTTTGAATTAAACTTCTCTTTGTATATTCACTTCCTGTTATATAGGCATCAACTTGCTCATCTACATAGGCATAATGTGCTTTAAAATCTGTCACTACTGATATAAATGAACAATCTATTTCATTTTTCCTCTTATAACTTGATACAAGACCAACTGCAAATGGATGTGTTCCAATTATTACATCTGGCTTAATTTCTTTTATTTCTTTTAATAAACTCTTTTTTAATATTACAAGTGCATTTTTCAAGAATTTATTATTGAATGAACTATGATCAAATACATCATATATAAGACCATAAACTGATGGAAAATTACTTGCAAGTATTCTATATCCATCTGCAATTAAGTAGTTCATAGTTTTGCTAGTTTCCTTAAACATATCTATTTTATGAGTTTCATATCCATTTGATTTATATTTTTGCTCTCGCGATTTAGC